>JBKPFP010000039.1:0-10287 GCA_046744435.1 Actinomycetota bacterium
ACTGGTGGCTCACTCGCGGCCGGGAACCGCCCGAGCCCGAGGAGGCTGCGGGCCTCGCTTAGCACGGGGGAACCCATGGTTCCCCCGTGAGCCTCTCCTTCAGAGCGTCGGCTTGCTTCGAGAGGTTTCAGGAGTCGGCGGCTCGCGCGCCTGCGCGACCGTCCTCCTCTCCCGGGTGAGCCTCCCGCCGGGCAAAGCCCGGCTCCGGCGGCGACTGTGCGTCGCTCTCGCAGAGCTACGAATTCGACTTTGCGGCGTGCTCGGCCATTTGGTGCGTCAACTCTCTGGCTGCCCGGGCGCGGTGTGAGTGTTCCGCTTTCCAGTCGTCTCCGAGCTCCGCGACCGTTCGCTGCTCGCCCTCCGGGACGAAGACCGGATCGAAGCCGAAGCCGGCCGAGCCGTGCGGCTCTTCGGCGATCACACCCTCGAGGACGCCGGTGCCGCGCAGCTCCTCGCCGGCCGGCGACAGCGCCACGAGCTCGCAGACGTACCGGGCGCGGCGCCCGTCGCCCTCGATGCCAGCCAGCGCCTCGAGCACGCGCTCCACATGCTCGCCGGCGGCCCAGCGCGCGGAGCGAAGCCCGGGAGCGCCACCGAGCGCTTCGACCTCGAGCCCCGAGTCCTCGCCGAGCATCCACAACCCAGGCTCGCCAACGCTGTGGCCGAAGGTCGCCTTCGCCCGCGCGTTCTCGTAGTAGCTCTCCCCCACCTCCGGGGGCAGCTCGACCCCCGCCTCGAGCAGCTCCAGCTCCCAGCCCGGCAGCGCCCGCCGCAGCTCGCGCAGCTTGTGCTCGTTTCGAGAGACGAGCCGCGCGACTACGGGTTCCACCGCGCCGCGACGACGTCTTCCGTGCTCGAGAGCGCATCGACGAGCACCGCCGCCTCGCGGCCCTGGTGCATCCGGACGCGCACGTCGACGCGCTTCCGGTCGCCCTCGTGCTGGAACTCGAGCGAGCGCACCGCGCCGCCGGCTTCCTCCACCGCCTGGACGACGCTGACCGTGGTCGCCGCCGGGCGCAGCTCGACCTCGAGCCGACCCTCCTCCGGGCGCAGCCGCGGCATCATCCGGAAGGCGAGGATCCGCAGCGGCCAGAGGCTGAAGAGGACGAGGATCGTCGTGATCGTCGCCGCGCTGTAGTAGCCCGCCCCCGCAGCCATGCCGATCGCGGCCACCACCCAGAGGGTCGCGGCGGTGGTGAGGCCGCGGACCGAGAGGCCCTGGCGGATGATCGCGCCCGCGCCGAGGAAGCCGACGCCGGTGACCACCTGGGCCGCGATCCGCGTCGGGTCGAAGGTGACGCCCGACGCGGCCGAGAAGTGGAAGTCGCGCCAGGCATAGGCGGAGACGAGCGTGAAGAGCGCTGCGCCGACCGAGACGAGCATGTGCGTCCGCAGTCCGGCCTCGCGCTCCCGGATCTCGCGCTCGACCCCGATCGCTCCTCCGAGCACCGCCGCCAGGCTGACCCGCAGCAGCACCTCGGCCCAAGAGAGGTCAGGCACGGACGGCCTCCACTGCGTCCTGCTGGGCGCGTCCGATCTCCTCGATCCCGTGCGCGGTGAGCTCGAGCAGCTCGTCCAACTGCCCGCGCGACAGCGGCGCGCGCTCGGCGGTTGCCTGCACCTCGATCAGGCGGCCGTCGCCGGCCATGACGACGGTGATGTCGACCTCCGCGGCAGCGTCCTCCTCGTAGTCGAGGTCGAGCAGCGCCTGACCCTGGACGATTCCGGCCGAAACCGCGGCGACCGAGTCGCGCAGCGTCTGCCCGAGCCCGAAGCGCTCGAGGCCGCGGCGCGCCGCGACGTACGCGCCGGAGACCGCCGCGCAGCGCGTGCCTCCGTCGGCCTGGAGGACGTCGCAGTCGAGCCAGAGCGTCCGCTCGCCGAGCGTCTCGAAGTCCGTCACTGCGCGGATCGCGCGCCCGATCAGGCGCTGGATCTCCACCGTGCGGCCTTTTTGCTTTCCCGCGCTCGCCTCGCGCTGGGTGCGCTGACCGGTCGAGGCCGGGAGCAGCGAGTACTCGGCCGTGAGCCAGCCGCGGCCGGTGCCGGAGAGCCAGCGCGGGACGCCGTCCTCGATCGATGCCGTGCAGAGCACTTTCGTCTTCCCGCAGGAGATCACCGCCGACCCATGCGGCTGCTCGAGAAAGTCGGGCTCGATCTCGAGCGGGCGGAGCTCGTCGGGGCGGCGGCCGTCGGCCCTCACGCGGCGGCTCGCTGAAGCTCCTCGATCGCGACATGCTCGACGTCATCGATCGGCAGCTGGAGGAACCGCTCGCCGAGCGTCCTGAAGAGGGCGGCGTCGCCGGTCGTCAGGTAGCGGGACGCGCCCTCGCGCTCCGGGTCGTTCTCGATGCCCTTGCGCGCGAGCGTCTCGGCGACCTCGCGGGCGGTCTCCTCGGCGGAGAAGACGAGCGTCACGTCGCGGCCGAAGACACGCTCGAAGATGCGCCTGATGAGCGGGTAGTGCGTGCAGCCGAGGATGACGGTGTCGACCTCGGCCCGCTCGAGCGGCTCTGCGTACTCGCGGACGGCGTCGACTGTCTCGGCCCCGTAGGGCTCCTCGCTCTCGATCAGCGGCACAAGCCGCGGGCACGCGACGGGAAACAGCTCGGCGCCAGCGTCGAGGGTATGCACGAGCTCGGCGTACCGGCCCGCGGACACGGTCGCCTCGGTCGCGAGGAGGCCGATGCGGCGGTTCCGGGTCGCCTGCACGGCCGCGTGCGCCTCGGGCGTGATCACGCCGACGATCGGCACCGCGAGCCGCTCCTGGAGCTCGGGCAGGGCGGCCGAGGTCGCGGCGTTGCACGCGGCGACGATCAGCTTGACGCCCTCGCTCTCGAGGTAGCCGGCGATCTCGCCCGCGAAGACGCGGATCTCGGCGAGCGGACGGGGGCCGTACGGTAGCCGCGCCCCGTCTCCGAGGTAGACGAAGTCCTCGTGCGGCAGGGTCACGAGGCACTCGTGCAGGACGGTGAGTCCGCCCATGCCCGAGTCGAATACTCCGACGGGCCGGGGGTCCACTCGCGCGATTGTAGGGTTCGGCCCGGTGCCCCGCGCCCCTCTGATCACCGCCGCCCTGCTCGCGCTGGCGGTACCCGCGCCTGCCGCTGCGTTCTCGAAGGCCGACCTCACGATCCGGATGAGCGACGGCGTCGACATCGCTGCGACCTACTACGTGCCCGACGGGGCTCCTCCGGCCGCGGGCCGGCCGGCGGTGATGATGCTGCACGGCCTCGGCGAGTCGCGAACGGACGGCGACAACGCCCTCGGCGTGTCCCTCAACGACATGGCCGAGACGCACATCGTCCCGCAGGGATACGCGGTGCTGACGTTCGACGCGCGCGGACACGGCGCCTCGGGCGGGCTCGTCGGCATCGACGGTCCGCGGGAGATCGCCGACGTCAAGGAGCTCTTCGCCTGGCTCGCGGCGCGCCCGCGCGTCGACGCGGCGCACATCGGCGCCTTCGGGTATTCGTACGGAGGCGGCGCGATCTGGCGTGCGACCGCGGAAGGCGTGCCGTTCGCGGCGATCGAGGTCGCGACGGCGTGGACCGACCTCTACCAGGCGTTCGTGCCGCAGTCGCTGGCGCGATCGGGCGTCGTGCTCGGCTTCTACTCGTCGGTCGGCGCGCGGGCGGCGCCGGAGCTCGAGCCGATCCTGCGCGACGCGCTGGCCGGGCGGAACCTCGCCGCGGTGAAGGCGTTCGCCGAGGCCCGCTCGACGCGGCAACTCCTCGGCTCGATCCGCGTGCCGACCTTCCTCATGCAAGGGCGCCGCGACTTCGCGTTCGACATCGACCAGGCGCTCAGCGCATACAGACGACTCAACGTCCCCAAGCGCCTCTACCTCGCGAACTTCGGGCACGCACCCTCGACGAAGCCCAGGGCCGAGCTCGACTACCTGCTCCCGCAGGCCAGGCTCTGGCTCGACCGCTTCCTGAAGGGGGTCCCGAACGGGATCGACACCAGGCCCGGGATCGAGCTCGCGCCCGATCCCTGGACCGGGCGCGTCGCCTCCTACGCACGCGTGCCGCAGACCCGGACGCTCGGGGCGACCTTCTCGCGCTTGCCGGCCACGATCCGCGCGCGGGGCAAAGTGGCGCGAACCTGGCCGGTTCGCGTGCGCAGGCTCGAGACCTTCGGCGCCCCGACCGTCCAGCTGAGGCTGTCCAGCCCGAACGGCTGGCCGCACGTCGTCGTCGTCCTCTCGGCGCTGACGCCGTCGCGGAAGGAGATCGTCATCAGCTCCGGCGGCGCCCGCGTCCGGCTGACGCGGAGGCCGCGGGCCGTCACCGTGCGACTGATCAGCCAGGTGACCGCGATCCCGGCGCGCTCCCGGCTCCGCCTGACGATCGCCGCGACCTCGACCGCCCAGAGCCCGGGAAACCTGCTCTACCTGACCGGCGTCCCCGACTCGGCGCGGCTGACCGTCGGCAGCGCCCGTCTGACGCTACCGGTGCTGGCCAAGCCGGTTTCGCGGTAACTGCGTATTTCCTGTTAACTCCTGGCGGCGCTCGTCGTCTCACCCTCATGCACTCCGAGGAAAGGAAACAAATGCGAATGTCAGTCCGTCTCGCGCTGCTCGCGTGCGCGAGCCTCATCGCGCTCGCCGCCACGAACGCGGCGTGGGCGGTCTACACGCCCCGGCTCGTCATCGCCGGGACGAGTCACGCCCTCAATGCGAACAACACCGTGGTCATCGGGGTCTCGCAGACCGCGAACGACGACCCGACGGCGAAGATCACCATCAACGTCCCCGAGGGCTACCAGGAGACCTTGACGCAGGCTCCCGGGACGACGATCGGAGTCGTCGCGGGAACCGTGATCCTGCGCGGCGCAGGCGGGGCCGAGGTCAACATCCAGGGCGCCGTACGCGCAGACGACCCGAACCGCTACCTCGATCCCGCGCTCAACCAGTGCGACAAGCCCGCCCCCGTGCGGCACACGGCGGTCTGGGTGCTCGACGTGACGATCGCCGGCAACCCGTTCCGGGTCCCGATCTACGTAGACGACGTGACGAGCGTGCCCGGGGTCTCGGCACGGATCTCGTTGTGTCTCGCCGGTCCCGTCGGCACCCCGTCGGGGACGCAGCTGCTCTCTGCGGCGTTCAGCGTCCAGGGCGTGTTCAGAAACCCGTCCTCGGCGAAGCCCTACACGTGGAGCTCGCTCATGACGCCGTATGTGCCCGGCACGCCGAACCCGAACCTGCTCAGAACGGTCGAGAGCCGTGCCATCGTGCCGATGCCGATTCGCGTCGCGACAAAGGCGCGTAGGGTCGGGCGGTTCGTGATCGTCTCCGGGACGATCACGATCCCGGGTCAGCTGGTCCCCGCCAACGTTCAGATCTGGGCAGGCGCGACTGCTCGGAGGCTGAGGCGCTCCGGCTCGGCGCGCGTGACGGGGGCTGGCCGCTTCACCGTGCGGCAGCGCGTCCCCCGGCGGGCCCGGTTCTGGTTCTACCAGGCGCGTATCGACCTACCGGCCGTCGACATCACTCGGTCCTCGTGCACGCCGCCGTCGCCCGCTCCGGCCGGGTGCGTGACGGCGACGATGACGCCGGTCGACGTCCGCAGCAACATCGTCCGCGTCCGGCTACGCCGCCGCTAGACGCGTTCTTCATTCGACTCGAAGCGGGGCTTCTCTCTCGAGAGGCCCCGCTTCTCTATGCTCGTGGCGTGGCGGCGACGATCCGGATCGGCACCTGCTCCTGGGCCGACGAGGCGTTGTCGAAGTACTGGTATCCGAAGGGGCTGCCTGCGGGCCAGCGGCTCGCCTACTACGCCGAGCACTTCGACACCGTCGAGGTCGACTCGACGTACTACCGGCTGCCGGTCGAGGAGATGGTCGAGCGCTGGGCCGAGCGCACCCCGGACGGGTTCGTCATGCACGTCAAGGCCTTCGGGCTCATGACACGCCACCCGGTGAAGCTCGAGCAGCTCCCCCCGGACCTGCGCGACGAGGCGCCGACGGACGACCGCGGGCGCGTCAACCGGCCGTCGCGTGAGTTCCGCGGCGAGGTCTTCCGGCGCTTTCGCGAGGCGCTCGAGCCGCTGCGCAGCGCCGGCAAGCTCGGCGGCATCCTCTTCCAGTTCGCGCCGTATGTCGTGCCGAAGCCGGCCTCGCTCGACTACCTCGAGTGGGCGCGCGAGCAGATGGACGGCGATGAGATGCTCGTCGAGTTCCGTCATCGCGCCTGGTACGAGGACGACCAGCGCGACGAGACGCTGGCCTTCCTCGAGCAGCACGGCATGACCCACGTCGTCGTTGACGCGCCGAAGGTCGAGGCGAAGAACGTGCCCCTGACCGTGCTCGCGGTCACGAGCGACATGACGTACGTCCGCTTCCACGGGCGGAACGCAGACACCTGGAACGTGCGCGGCCGTAGCGCCGCCGAGCGCTTCGACTACCTCTACTCGGAAGAGGAGCTCGAGGAGTGGGTCGAGCCGCTGCAGGGGCTCGCCGGGCAGGCGAAGGAGGCCTACGTGCTGTTCAACAACAACAACCGCAGTCGCGTCGGCGGGCGCGAGGCAGCGCAGGCGCCGACGAACGCGGAGATGCTCCGCAAACTTCTGGCCAAGGAGCGCGTCCCCGTCTCGTAGATGCTTCGGATTCTGGGGCTCGCCGTAGCCGTCGCGCTCACCCTCGCAGGGGCGCAGAGCGAGCCGTCCGCAGAGGAGGCGTACACCGCCGGCGTCCGGGCAGCGGTCGACGAGCGGACCTTCGGGCGCCTGTTCGACCAGGTCGTCAACTACGACCGGACGACTTGCTACGCGCCACACCTTCTCTGCGGGCCGGATTCGAGCACTGCGGTTGGCTTCGAATGGCTAGAGGCCGAGCGTCGCTTCGTCGGTGAGGCCAGACGCTCCGCTGACCGACTCGAGGATCTGCGCCCTCCAAGCGACTTCGCAAACCTCCACGAGCGATGGGTCGCCGCCGTGCGCTCTTGTGGCGATCGCCTGCACCGGCTTGAGCCGACCCTTCAACTGATCGACAACATCGACGTGGTCGACGCGTTCGAGAAAGGCGTAGCCCGCACGGCGGACGAGTGGTGCCTGGACCCTGTCGCCGACTTCATGCCCCACCTTCGAGAAGCCCGGTGGGCCACCTCTCTATGTGTCGACCTCGTCTGCTTCCTCGAGGAATTCGAGCAGCATCCGATTGAAGTCTTCAGGCTGCTCGAGGCTCGGCAAGTGCCGCGAGCGCTCGAAGACCACTAGCCGACCTTGAGCCGGCCGCTCGGCGAAGGAGCGAGCCTCGTCGATCGGGAAGAAGAGATCGCCCGCGCCCTGGCCGAACACGATCGGGACTTCGAGTGAGGTCAGCAGGCCGCTGTTGTCCTGACGGTCGCGGATCGCGGCGATCGCGCGCACGAGCTCGTCCTCGCTCCGAGCGAGCGTCATCTCTCGCGCTAGGCCGACCGCGCTCTCGGCAGCCTCCTCGGCGAAGAGCTTCGAGCGCTGGTTCTCCCAGAGGCCCGCAGCGCCCTCCTCCTCGATGAGGCGGATCGTGTCGGCGCGGCCGGCCCGGCGCTCGGACGAATCGGCGTCCGGGCGTGAGCCGGCGAGCAGGAGCCCGCGCACGCGCTCCGGCGCCTGTCGCGCCATCGCGAGCGCGGCGTACCCTCCCATCGACGCACCGACCAGGGCCAGGTCGCCCTCGACGTCGCCCAGCAGCCGCTGGGCCCAGGCGTTCAGCGAGCTCCCGCCGAGCCCGTAGAGGTTCGGTGTGACGACCTCGTGCTCGGCGAGCGCCTCCCGTTGTGGTTGCCACATCCGCTCGTCGAGCGGGAACGCGTGCAGGAGGACGACCTTCACCGCGCAGCCGCGAGCTCGACCTCCGCCGCGACGCTCGGCCGCTCGGCCACGCGCTCGACCCAGGCCTCCAGCTGCGGGTGGTCGCCGAGGTCGACGCCCAGGTTGGCGCGCGCCCGCAGAATCCACGGCAGGTATGCGGCGTCCGCGAGACCGAACTCGCTGCCGGTGAGGAACGGCCGTTCCTCGAGCAGCGCGTCGAGCTCGGCGAGGCGCTCGTCGAGTCGGGGCCGGGCTGCTTCGTCGCCGCGGCGCAGCGCGTAGTAGGGGCTCGACAGACGATCGAAGCGCTCGACGAGGAGCCGCCCGGCGGCCCGCTCGGCCGGGTCGGCCGGCCAGAGCGGTGGCTCCGGGTAGCGGTCCTCGAGGTATTCCATGATCACGGCCGACTCCGGCAGCACGAAGCCGTCATCATCGAGCACGGGCACCCTGCCTGAGGGGTTCTTGTCGTAGATCCAGGCCGGACGGTCGTCCAGGTCGACGTAGACAGGCTCGTATTCGACTCCCTTCTCGGCGAGCACGATCCGCACGCGCGCGCAGTAGGGGCAGCGGTCGGCGTCGTAGAGCGTCAGCACGTCGCTTCCTCACTCATGGTCGACCCTGAGCGCGCCCGGGCGGCCGGCGGCCTCCTCGAAGCTGAGGCCGGCGTCCTGGATGCCGAGCGCTTCGGCGAGCGCGTCGAGCAAGTCGGGAGCCGAGGGGAGCTCGGCCGCGGAGCCCTGGCGGGCCACCCTGCGGATCGCATGTGGGTCGGCGCCCGTCAAGCGGCCGAGCACCGTCGGGTTGGCCCGCAGCGCCACGGCGTCGCCCGAAGGCAATGGTCCGTAGTGGTCGGGAACCGACATGTACTCGTCCATCATGCGGCCGCGCTCGAAGGCGATCAGCCGGACGACGGCTCCGTCCTCGGCCGAGAGCGAGATAACGACTCCACCTGTGATGTTCGAAAGCTCGGACGCGAGGCTGCGCAGGAGCCCTGGCTGTCGCGCCGCAGCGGTGTCGTAGACGCCGACCCAACCGTTCCGCGGTGCACCGACGACGGTTCCGGTGGAGACGAACAGGCGCGGGACGAAACGGGCGATCGCGCGCTCGATTGCCCCTTGGTCATCCGTCTGCACGTGCACGGAGCCGATCGAGGCCCCCAGCCGATCGTCGGCGAGACGCGCCTCGAACCGGTCGAGCGCCGTGACCAGCTCGCGCTGGTACTCGACGAAGCCGAGGCGCCGCCACACGGCCAGGCCCTCCTCGTTCGAAAGATCGACCCCGAGCGTCACATGCTCAACGCCGGCCTCCCTGAAGTAGCCGTTCAGCTCGCGTAGCAGCGCCTTGGCGAGACCTTGCCGGCGCGCCTCGGGCCTCAGGTAGACGAGGGTGACGTGGCCGACCCCGTGCCGGAGCTCGCCCTTTGCCATCCCGTCGGCGCGGCCGTCGCGCTCCACGAGCAGGATGCGCCCGTCCCGCAGCCACTCGTCGGGCAGCTGCGGCGGCGGGTACGGCCTGGCCCAGTACTCCCGCTGGTAGGCCTCGACGAACTCGTGCACCGTCGGGAAGTCGGCCTCGGTCGCTTCGCGAATGGTCAAGGCGTCGCCCCCAGGAGCAGGCCGCTCAGCAGGTAGTGGGCGCTCAGGTTCTGGAACGGGGCGAAGCGGTCGCCCATGGCGCGTACCTCCTCCGTCGACAGCGCGCGGCCGTCACCGTAGAACTTCGAGACCGCCTTGCGCAGGCCGAGGTCGCCGGCGGGCCACGCGTGCGGCCGCCCGAGATGGCGCGCGAGGAACCAGTCGGCCGTCCACTCGCCGATTCCCGTCAGCGCAGTCAGGCTCGCCCTGACCTCCTCGTCGGGCAGAAGAGCCAGCCCGTCGAGGTCGAGGTCGCTGCGCGCGAGCCCGACGGCGTACTCCGCCTTCCGCCGCGAGAACCCGAGCGCGGTGAGCTCGTCGGGCTCGGCGCTGGCGAGGCGCTCGCGCCGGGGGAACGAGTACGCGTGGACGGCGCGGACGCCGAAGCGCTCGATCAGGCGGTTGCGGATCGCGAACGCGGCGTGCAGCGAGACCTGTTGCGCGGTGATCGACGTGACCAGCGACTCGAACGGGTCCGGCGCCATCGGCGGGCGCAGCCCGCGGAGCTGCGAGACGAGGGCCGTGAGCGCGCCGTCGGCGAGCTGCGCGAAGGCGGTGAAGGCGTCCAGGTCGAAGTCGCTCCCGAGCAGCTTGCGCACGACAGGCTCGATCGTCGCGTCGAGCGGCTCGACGCGGACGCCGCCCTCCGCGGGCTCGATCCGCACCTCGCGTCCGTCGACGACGCGGTGGAGCCCGCCGTCGTGCCAGAGGTTGGCGAGATCGGGGCCGAAGGCGCGGTAACGCCCGGTCGAGAGCTCGAAATCGTACGGCTCGGGCAGGCGCAGGCTTCCCACACCAGCGAGCGTAGCGGCGGTCTCGTGTGTGACCGAGACCGTGCCTCAGGGTGTGCAATCGCCTGG
>JBKPFP010000441.1:0-18870 GCA_046744435.1 Actinomycetota bacterium
GCGAGGCCGGCTGCCGTGACCAACAGCCCTCCGGCGACGACGTAGGCCGGGCGAACGAGGCGCACGAGGGCGGGAGCGAGCATCGATCCTGCGATGAAGCCACCGGAGGACGGCACCGTCCAGAGCCCTGCCTCCAGCGGCGAGTAGCCCAGCACGAGCTGCAGGTACTGGGCGATGAAGAGAAAGATCCCGAACGCGATCGCGAGGCTCAAGGTGTTCGCGGCGAGGGACGCGCTGAACCTGCGGCTCCGGAACAGGTGCAGGTCGATGAGCGGGTTGGGGAGCGTTTGCTGGCGGCGTACGAACACGATGCCGACCGCGAGACCGGCGAGTATCGAGACCAGCGGCGCTCCGCCGAGGCCATTCTCGGCGAGGTCCTTCAACCCGTAGATCACGGCGAGCACGCCGACGACCGAGAGGCCGGCGCTCACGAGATCGAGCCGGCCTGCGCCGGGATCGCGGAACTCTGGCAGCAGCCTGGGGCCGACGGCGAGCAGCACCAGCATCACAGGCACGGCGAGCAGGAACACCGAGCCCCACCAGAAGAACTCGAGCAGCACTCCGCCCAGCAGCGGGCCGAGCGCGGCACCGACGGAGAAGCTCGTCGCCCAGACGCCGATCGCGAAGGTCCTCTGTCCCGGGTCGAGGAACATGTTGCGAATGAGTGACAGCGTCGACGGCGCAAGCGTCGCAGCCGCAATGCCGAGCAGCGCGCGCGACGCGATCAGCATCTCGACGCTCGTCGAGAAGGCGGCGAGCACCGACGCGACGCCGAACGCCGCCGCGCCTATGAGGAGCAGTCGCCGGCGGCCGATGCGGTCGCCGAGAGTGCCCATCGTGATCAGGAAGCCGGCCAGGAAGAAGCCGTAGATGTCCGTGATCCAGAGCAGCTGAGTGCTCGAAGGCTCGAGCTCCGCCGTGAGCGAGGGGACCGCGAGATAGAGGACGGTCAGGTCCATCGAGTAGAGAAGGCAGGGGAGGGCGATCACGGCGAGGCCGATCCACTCGCGCCGTCCCGCCCTGGGCGTCTCGGCCGGGCTCACGCCGTCGATCTCCGGGTCGCTGGGCGCATCATCCATCTGTGAGACCCTTGGTTGGCCGAAGACTTATCGGTGCCTCGCCCTCAAGCTTCGCGAGGCTGGAGGGCGAACCGGTTGCCCTCGTTGTCCTGGAACATCGACCACCAGCCGAAGCTCTGCTCGACCGGCGGCTGCGGGAACTCCACGCCGCGGGCATGGAGCTCCTCGTAGGTGCGCGGCAAGTCGTCGCAGTAGAAGAAGATGTTCGAGGTCGGCAACTCTTCCGGCCCGACCGGCAGCTCGCCGCTCCGAGGGGCGAGCACGAGGATCGTGTTCTCGTCAGGCGTCTCGACCTCGAGCCACCGCTCGTCGCCGTAACCCACGTCCTGGGCGACTTTGAACCTCATGGCCTCGGTCCAGAAGCGGAGCGCCCGATCCTGGTCCTCGACCTCGACGACGAGCTTCTGCACACCCTGGATCACCTCAGCGTCTCCTTCCTTTTCGGGGAGCTTCACTCGGCTCCGTCAAGATGCCCGGCGTGGGTGTCCGGGGCGAGAGATTCGCCCAGCGACGAAGGGTCAGCTCAGCCTGGCTGTCGCGGCGTCGGCGAGGTAGCGCACCATGTGGGCGACCGCGGGGACTCGCCGGCCGCGCAGCCACGTTGCGTGGATCGATCGGAACGGCTGAATCTCGGGCACCGGTCGAACCGCGACGTCGTCCTGGTTCGGCAGCAGCGCGAGCTCGGGTAACACCGCGACGCCGAGGCCGGCCGCGACGAAGGCCCGCGCGACAGTGACGTCGTTCACTTCGTGGACGATGTTCGGCTCGAAGCCCGCTTCGGCGCACAGCCGCTCGAGCAGGATGCGGTAAGGATGGAAGCCGCCGCCCGGCGGGGCGGTGAACCGCTCTCCGGCCAGGTCCGCCAGCCGTAGCTCGCGGCGGCGCGCGAGCGGATGGCTCGCCGGCAGCACCACGCGGTAGGGGTCGTCCGCGAGGTATGCCTCGTCGAGGCCTTCGTCGGGCCGATCACGCCCGTTCTTGAACGGCTCCCGCACGCGATACGTGACCGCCAGGTCCAGCTCGCCGGAACGCAGGTGTCGCAGTTCCTCCGGTTCTTCGACGTGCTCCAGCCGGACTTGGACGTCGGCGTGCGCGGCTTCGAAGCGAGCCAAGGCGTCAGGGACGAAGGAGTTGGAAGCTGAAAGGAAGGCGCCGATCCGGAGCGTGCCGCTCTCGAGCCCCGCGACCGCCCGCAGCTCGTCCTCCGCCGCCGTGATGGAACCCAGGGCGGATTCTGTATGGCGCAGGAGGCGCTCTCCGGCATCCGTGATGCTGACCGGCCGGGTTCCTCTACTGACGAGCGTGAGCCCGAATTCGCGTTCGAGCGCCGCGACGTGGTGAGACACGACCGACTGCGCATACCCGAGCTCACGCGCCGCCACCGAGAAGGAGCCGGTCTTCGCGACCGCATGGAAGGCCCGCAGGCGGCGGAGGTCGTGCATCGATGAACAGAATAGAAGCTGTGACAACTTGCGTTGCGTCGATACAAGTGGGCGGCGATCCTGCACGGGCGGAATGCGATCGCACGCGAGACGGTTAAGAGAATTAGCGATGAAACGCACGATCGAGGTGTAGTTCGATGTCGAACGGAGCACAGGCGATCCGCGGGGACAGCAGGCGAGCGCCGGCGGCCGGACTCGACGGCGCGCGCAGAAGCCGGAGTCGCGGACGCTTGCCTCTGACCTCCGCCACGGAGCACTCGAGCCGCGAGCGCGTCACGTTCGCGTTCTCGATCGAGGCCGTGCTCCATTTACGCTTCGGGATCTCGCCGCTGGGCGAGGTGGTGCGGGCCGTCCGGGCGATGGCCCTGCCCGTGCGGGACAGCTCGCACTTTGCCTGGCTCCGGCAGCGACGCGCGGTCGTGCAAGAGCTGCATCGCGATCACGATCTCGAGCCGCTCCATGCGCTCTTACGGGATCCCGGCTACATCCCCGACTTCCTCACTCCGCCGCCGACGACGCCGGTCATGGACATCGACGAGGAGTTGCCCCGGATCCGGCAGGCCCCTCCGGAGAAGGCCCGGGCCGAGATCGAGCGCGCGCTCGAGGGACGGTCCGTCGACGGGCGAGCGCGTCGCGCGCTTCGGTCGGCCGACGCGCCGACCGAGCTGGCGGAAGCGCTTGCTGGAGTCTGGACGATGATGCTCGAGCCTTCGTGGCCGGTGGTTCGAGAGCTGCTCGAACGCGACGTCGCTTACCGTGCGAGGCGTCTGGCAGTGGGAGGTCTCGCCCGTTTGTTCGAGGATCTCGCGCCCGTTGTGTCGTTGCGCGGAAACCAGCTGTGCGTGCGCGAATGCCGGATCGCGGCCATCGAGCTCGACGAGAGGGGGCTCCTGCTCAGCCCGTCGGCCTTCATTGCTCCCTACGTGCTGACGAGGCTCGAGCCGCCGGTCGTCGTCTACCCGGCTCGCGGCATGGCGGCGCTGCTCGATCATGGTCCCATCGAGAACGGACCTGCGCTGTCCCGGCTCATCGGGCCGACTCGCGCCGAGATCCTCGCGTTGCTCGAAGAGCCGTCCACCACGACGACGCTCGCACACCGGTTGCGCCGGTCGCCGGGTAACGTCGCCGATCACCTCGCGGTGCTTCGCAAGGCGGGTCTCATCGCGCGCCGCCGGGTGGGCCGGCGGGTTCTCTACTGGCGAACTCCGCTCGGACAGGCGACGCTCGATCGTCAGGGCGCGTGGGCGTCATAGCAGCGAGCTTTCGCCCTGCGACGAATCCCTTGTGGGCGGGCAAGCACGACGTAACGGTGACCTCATGAAGCTCTCGACGACGTCGCTCGCCACAGCGAGTGCCAGCCATCCCTGGCGTGTGGTCGGTGCGTGGGTCGCAGTCGCCGTCCTCGCGCTCGTCACGATTGTGACCCTCCTCGGCGGAAGCCTGACGACCGAGGGTAATCCGACAAACAACCCCGAGTCGGAGCGAGCCGAGGATGCTCGGCTCGCGGCGTTCCCGGCCGATGCACAGACGTCCGACATCGTCGTCGTGAGCTCCGAGGAGCACACGGTCGACTCGCCGCAGTTCAAGGCGTACGTCCGTGACTTCGTCGCGGACCCGGAAATCATGGCTCTCGGCCGTGCGAACACCTACCTCGACGGCACGAGCACCGGGCTCGTCTCGGAGGATCGTCATGCAACGGTCATCCCGATCGCGCTCTCCGACGACGACGAGACCGAGGCCCTCGTCGAGAAGGTCGAAGGGCTCGATGAGGGTGCGTTCGCCGTGTCGGTGACTGGAGAGGAGACGCTCGACCACGACTTCAACCTCCTCTCGCAGGAGGATCTCGAACAGGGTGAGCTCCAGTTCGGCCTCCCGGCCGCGCTGATCATCCTGCTCCTCGTCTTCGGCGCGGTCGTGGCCGGGCTCTTGCCGCTCATGATGGCGATCACTTCGATCATCGTCGCGCTCGGGCTGGCCACGCTCCTCGCCCAGCAGTTCGACCTCTCGGTGTTCCTCGTGAACATGCTCACGGGCATGGGTCTCGCGCTGGGGATCGACTACTCGCTCTTCGTCGTGTCCCGCTACCGCGAGGAACGTGCACAGGGAAGGAAGGAGCTCGCGGCCATCGAGGGGTCGGGAGCGACTGCGAGCCGGGCGGTGCTCTTCAGCGGCAGCGTGTTCGTCATCGCCATGTTCGGCATGCTGCTCGTTCCGAACTCGATCATGCGGAGCCTCGCGGTCGGGGCGATCCTCGTCGGCATCGTCTCCGTGGTTGCGGCGCTCACGCTCCTGCCGGCGCTCCTCGGGCTCCTCGGAGACCGCGTCAACGCCCTGCGGATCCCCTTCGTCGGACGGCGCTCGCTCCAGGCGTCGAACCCGGAAGGACGCTTCTGGGGCGCGATCGTGCGGCGCGTCCTGCGGCGCCCCGCAGTGAGCATCGCGATCTCTGTGGGACTGCTGATCGCCCTCGCCCTCCCGGTCTTGAGGCTGGACGTCGGTACGAGCGGCGTCTCCGCGCTCCCCGACCGCTTCGTCTCGAAGCAGGGCTTCCTCGCACTCGAGCGCGACTTCCCTGACGCGACGACGGATCCCGTCGAGATCGTCGTCTCGAACGCATCGAGGCAAGGCGTCGCTCCCGCGCTCGACCGGCTCCGCGCCCGGCTTGCCGGCGACGGCCGCTTCGGAGAGCCCGAGACCGCCCGCTCCCGGTTGGACGACGTCGTGCTCGTGTCGTTCCCTGTCGAGGGCGACCCGTCGGGGTCCGAGGCCGTTGCGGCGGTGCGTGAGCTCCGGTCTGAGGTCGTCCCGGAGATATTCGCAGGGACCGAGGCAGAGGCACTCGTCGGAGGGCAGACATCCGAGGACATCGATTACTTCGATTCCGTCATCGACCCAGCTCCGTGGGTGATCGCCTTGGTTCTGCTCCTCACCTTCGTCCTGCTGACCGTCGTTTTCCGCTCGATCGTCGTCGCCGCGACCGCGGTCGGCCTCAACCTGCTCTCGGTGGGAGCGGCTTACGGCCTCCTCGTCCTCGTCTTCCAGGAGGGCGTCGGCGCCGGCCTCCTCGGGTTCCAGCAGACCGACACGATCGAGGCCTGGGTGCCGCTGTTCCTCTTCTCGGTGCTCTTCGGCCTCTCGATGGACTACCAGGTGTTCCTGCTCAGCCGGATCCGGGAGCGCTTCGACCAAAGCGGGGACACGACCGACGCGGTCACTTTCGGGGTCGGATCGACGGCGCGCATCATCACCGGCGCCGCGCTCATCATCGTTGCGGTCTTCTCCGGCTTTGCGCGCGGCGACCTGATCATGTTCCAGCAGATGGGGTTCGGTGTGGCGGTCGCCTTGCTGATCGACGCGACGGTCATCCGCTCCGTCGTCCTCCCGAGCGCGATGAAGCTTCTCGGCGACGCCAACTGGTACCTGCCGCGCTGGCTCGAGTGGCTTCCGCGCCTCCAGATCGAAGGAGCGCGCTCGGCACCCGGCGCTCCCTCCGCCCTGGGGTCGACCCGGAGTTAGCTCGGTGACTGCACGGGCCGCTATCGATCTTTGACCACGACAGGAGGCAGACACATGGTCGTTGAGTACATCCGCTACAGCATTGACGACGGACGCGCACAGGCGTTCCTCGAGGCCTACGGGGATGCGGCCGAGGCACTTCGGGCGTCCGATCACTGCGAGCGCTACGAGGTGTCTCGCTGCAGCGAGGATCCGACCCAGCACGTCGTCCGGATCGAATGGGACTCCGAGCAGGGGCACCTCGAAGGCTTCCGCCGGAGCCCTGAGTTCCGCAGCTTCTTCGACGCAGTGGGACCTTTCGTGAACGACATCGAGGAGATGCGTCACTACCAGGTGACGCTGGCGAGCAACGACTGAGCGGGATGGCCGGCGCAGACGCAGCAAACGAGTTCGACACCTGCGTCTACGCCACCCTGCAGGCGAGCTGCGAGGTCGCGCGGGACCTGCTCGGTGCGCGTCGGGTCGCGATCACCCTTACCCTCGGCGACCCGTCCTGCGCACGCAAGTTCTTCTCGCTCATGGACGACGACCAAACCGGGGCTGCCGAGCCTCACCCGCGGCTGCGTGGGCTGCTTGCGGTCCCGATCGTGGGTCAGGACACCGTGACCTTCGGCCTGCTTCGAGTGTCGGACAAGGTCGACGGCACCGACTTCGACGAGGACGACGAGCGCCGCCTGCAGCGTCTTGCTGCTCTGGCCGCGCTCGCGCTCGACGCCCAGGCCAGGGTACGCAAGCTCCGCGGCGGTGAGGAGGACCGATTCTCCAACGAGCCCGCGCGGGCACCTTCGTGAACACCGACCCCGTCGAGGAGGCGAGATGACCCGAGCTCTTAGTCTCAATGCCACCAGCGCCGACACGCCGAAGAAGATTCTGATGGTGATCGCCAATCCGGCCAGGTCGACGACCCTCGGAATTCCGGTCGGGTTCTGGGGTGCGGAGCTGACCCACTCGTGGTTCGAATTCGAGGACGCCGGTTACGACGTTACGATCGCCAGCCCGGACGGCGGCAAGTGCGAGCTTGACGCCTGGAGCGACCCACGCGACGAGAGCAAGTACTCCTTCGGCGACTTGATCACGATGGGTTTCCTCAACACGCCGGAGTACATGCAGTTGATCGACGACACGCCTGCGCTCAGCGAGCTCAACTACGCCGATTACGACGCGCTCGTGGTCGTCGGCGGCCAATCGCCGATGTTCACCTTCCGCGACCACGAGGAGCTGAAGAACGCGCTCCGCACCTTCTATGAGGCTGGCAAGGTGACCAGCGCCCTTTGTCACGGCACCGCCGCATTGATCGATCTCACGCTGTCCGATGGCTCCTACCTGATCGCCGGCAAGACGATGACCGGCTTCGCCAACGTCGAGGAGCAGTTCGCCGACGAGTTCGTCGGCACTCAGGTGATGCCCTGGCACATCGAGGACGCAGCCAAGGAACGGGGTGCCAACTACATCCAGGGCGGCCGCTTCAAGCCGTTCGCCGTCCGCGACGGCAACTTGATCACCGGCCAGCAGCAGTACTCGGGCAACGAGGTGGCGAAGCTCGTGATCGAGACCCTGGGCAAGTAGGCGCTGGGATGACGTAGTGATCTCCGTCGGCGTGCTCACGCCCCACGCGGCGGTGGGTGCCGACGAAGAGCTCCCGCAGATGGCACCCGGGATCGTCGAGACGAGGGTCGAGCGCATCTCGGTCGGTGCGGCCTCCGGATCGGCGGCTGATCTACGCGAGCTGACTCGGCCGCCGTTCCTGGACGAGGCGGCCGACGCTGTCGCGGCTAGAGGAGTCGACGCGATCGCGTACGCCTCGACCAGTAGTGCGTACGAGATCGGGTTCGACAACGAGGTGGCCATGGTGTCGCGACTCTCTCGCCGCGTCGCCCTTCCCGTTGTCGCCACGTGCGCGTCGGCGGTGCTCGCGCTCCGTCAAGTGGGTGTCGAGCGGCCTGCGCTCGTGCACCCGCCCTGGTTCGACGGCGATCTCAACGAGCTGGGCGCCGCGTACTTCCGGAGCCAGGGATTCGAGATCGTGATGTCGGCGTCGGCCGACCTAGCGCAGGACCCGCGCCGGATCGAGCCCGTCGATGTCCTCGAGTGGGCATTGGGTCACGTTCCGGACGATGCCGACGGAGTCTTCATCGGAGGCAACGGCTTCCGTGCGGCGGGAGCGGTCGAGGAGCTCGAGGCCGCGCTCGCTCGCCCGGTGCTCGAATCGAACCAGGTCCTGCTCTGGAACGTGATCGCTCAGACCGGAATCGGGCTCGCGGTTCGCGGATACGGGCAGCTGCTTCGTTGAGGTCTCGAGCAGGCGCGCGATGAGTTTCTCGACGGCCGGCGGTCGAACTTGATGACGAGCTCAACCATTCGCTGCTAGGAGGAACCGATGAGGAAGCTCGCCGTCAACACGTTCATGTCGCTCGCTGCGCCGGGGCGAGCAAACCGCGCCACGCACGGGCGACGAGATCGACGATGAGCGACCGGGGAATCGCTGGGTGGTCGAGCCACCAGAGCGTGAGGCCGACCATCGCGCTCCGCAGCAGCTCGGCAGTCGGCTCGAGCTCCCTGCCCGGAATCGAGAGCTCGGGCTGGGCCCGGATCAGCTCGGCGAGTACCTTGCGCGCGGTCTCCTGCGTCTCGCGGCGGAAGGCCTGGATCTCCTCGTCGCCGGTCGTGTCGCTGAAGATGAGGTGCCATGCAAACGGCTGCTCGCGGACGTAGGCGAACCACGCGTCGAGGAGCGCCGGGAGACGCTCGAGGAACGGCTCGTCCGTGGTGGTGGGCTCAACGAAGCGCGGCAGCCGGGCGCGGTGCTTGGCGAGGAGGGCGAGGTAGAGAGCCTGCTTGGAGTCGAAGTGGCGGTAGAGCACCGGTTTGGTGACGTGCGCCCCCGTGGCGACATCGTCCAGCGTGGTCGCGGCATAGCCGTGCTCGGCGGTAGAGAGCAGATCGCCGCCCGGACTCCTGTGGGCGGCGATCCGCGAGGGCGAATTTCTTACGAGATCCCCTTGGCGGGCAGGGCCGACCCAGCGGGTGAAGGCGAGGCCACGGATGTCGCATAGACCTCGACAAAGCCCTGCCGCCAACTCGGATAGCGCAGCGTCCAGCCGAGCTCGCGCTTGGCCTTCGCGTTCGAGGCGCCGCGGGCCTCGGTGCCTAGCATGACACCGGCTTCGCCCGCGAACAGCTTCGCGAGCCAGACCGGGAAGCGACGGGGCGGCTTGGCCCCGAGCGCCTCGGCGAGCACCGGCAGCCAGTCGCGCACCAGGGCCGGCTCGTCGTCGACGATGTTGTAGATCGCCGGGCCGTCGTGTTCGAGCGCGAGCACCGTCGCCGCCGCGGCGTCGTCGAGATGGACGAACGAGGAGACGCCGCCGCCGTCGCCGACGATCGGGAACTGGCGCTTGCGCACCGGCTCGACCATCCCGTCGTTGTCAGCGCCGTAAAAGTTGCCGTAGCGCAGGGCGACCCCGCCGGCGGCGGTGACGACCTCGTCGAGGTAGGTCATCGCCGTGCTGGTCTCATGCATCCCCTCGACCGGGACGGTGTCGAGCGGATCGTCCTCCGTCTTGACCGGCCCGCCCTCGCGTGCGTACCGCATGCTGGCGAAGCTTTGCGCGACGAAGCGGGGCACGCCCGCAGCGCGTGCGGCGGCCACGAGCGCATCTGTGCCCTCGGTCCGCAGCCGGTTGGTCTCGGCGAAGCTGCGGTCGAGATTCTTGGAGAACTGCACATCCGTCAGGGCGGTCGCCTGGTGGACGATCGCTTCGGGCTCGGGTGCGAGAACGGCCTTGCGCACCGCGCGCGGGTCGAGCAGATCGAGCACGATCGGCTCCGCCCCGAGCGCCCGGACGCGGTTGGCGTTTTCTGGAGACGTGGAGGTGCCGATCACCTCGTGGCCTCGGTTGACGAGCTGAGGGACGAGTCGGCGACCGATTGCGCCGCTCGCCCCGGCAACGAAGACTCGCATGGTGTTTCTCCTTTCGGTCACATCACTGAGGTTTCGCGGGTCTACTGGTATGACCCGTCGCAACGGAGGAACGTGACCGATGGATGAGCGCGAATGGCTGGCGGAACGATTCGAGGAGCACCGCGCCCGCCTGCGTGCGGTGGCCTATCGGATGCTCGGCTCGCTCAGCGAGGCGGACGACGCAGTCCAGGAAGCGTGGCTGCGGCTCAGCCGCACCGACGCGAGCAAGGTCGAGAACCTCGGCGGCTGGCTGACAACCGTCGTCGCGCGGGTCTCGCTGAACATGCTCCGCTCCCGCAGCTCGCGCCGCGAGGAGCCGCTCGGCGTGCGCGTGCCCGAGCCGATCGTCGACCGGGCCGACGGGGTCGACCCCGAGCACGAGGCGTTGCTCGCGGACTCGGTCGGCCTCGCGCTGCTCGTCGTGCTCGAGACGCTGACTCCGCTCGAGCGGCTCGCGTTCGTTCTGCACGACATCTTCGCCGTGCCCTTCGACGAGATCGCGCCGATCGTCGACCGCTCGCCCGAAGCGGCACGGCAGCTCGCCAGCCGTGCGCGCCGCCGCGTTCAAGGTGAGACCACGGTTCCCGACGCTGACCTCGATACTCAGCGCAGGGTGGTCAACGCATTTCTCGCGGCCGCGCGCGACGGCGACTTCGATTCGCTGCTCGAAGTGCTCGACCCGGACGTCGTGCTGCGTGTCGATCTCGGCCCCGTCGGCGGGTCGAGGGAGGTCCGCGGAGCGAGGGCGGTCGCCGGACAGGCGCTCTTCTATCCGCGGCTCGGCGTGGTCACCCAGCCGGCGCTCGTCAACGGCGCCGTCGGAGCCGTCTCAACCCTCGACGGAGAGCTGTACGCGGTCGGGGGCATCACGGTCCGGGGCGGGAAGATCGTCGAGATGGACATCCTCGCCGACCCGGAGCGTCTCGGCCGGCTCGCCCTGACGATCCTCGACGACTAGTGGGCTCGGCGCCGCTCGGACTACGGCGGATCTTCGCCGTAGTTCTGGTCGAGGGTTTCTAAGGGCCGCTCGGCCCCTGTGCGGCCGGAGGCAGCTCCATCGACGCGCGGAGGTCGACGAGCGGCGTGTCCGGGACGCGAACGAGCCCGCGAACCGGTCGGTCGAGATCGAATGTGATCAGCAGGAGGACGGAGACGAACGCGGCCGCCAAGACGACGCTGATCACGCCGCGAGCGAGGATCGCCAGGTAGAGGGCGAGCAGGCCGAGTGCGACGGATGCGCCCACCACCTCGATGGCGAGCACGGCGTTGGGGACGCGGTTGTTCAGAGCGGAGACCTGCACGGTCTGCATGTCGATCATCTCGTTCAGGGTCTCGACGTAGAGGCGCGGCGCGCTGTCCTTGGGCGAGCGGGCTAGTGCGTCGCCGGCCAGGCGCCAGAGCGAGCGCTGCAGGCGCTCGCCGTCCGCGATCGCGTTGCGGGCGGCCGCGCTCCCCGGGACGGATTCGGACAGGCGGATGGTCGCGTCGGTGTAGCGCTCGAGCTGCTCGAGCGAGCGCGTGCGCATCGGCTCCCTTAGCGTCTGGGCGCGCAAGTAGGTGGTGCCGATCGCGTTCGCCGTATCCACGACCGCGGCGCGCCGGGCGTCGTAGCGTCCGACGGCCAGGGTGAGCCCGAACGCGAGGATGAGCGCGACCAGGCCGAGCAGTGCCGCCTGGAGGACGCCGAACGGCTCGCGCAAGGTGTCCGCGTGCGTGCGCAGACGACGACCCGCGACGACGCCCACGAGCGTCGTCCCGAGCACGATCCCGAATACGATCAGCCCGAGCTCGAGGCTGTTCAGCCGGAAGAACATCGGCCACTCCGCTCCGGGGAGTCACGTGCCACGCGGGTCGATGATGCGCCACGTGTCAGACGGAGCGAGTCGGGCGCACGCTCCGGGGGCGGTTCAGACAGCGCTCGCGTGGACCCTGCCGAAGAGCCGGCGATTGGTTCTCTGTCGACTAGCTGTCGATCGCCGGCGCCGCTGCGTACTCCTCGTCGGTGACGTGGTCGCCCCAGGTCGCGGAGTTGCCCTCGTCGTCGACCTCGAACATCGCAAGGTGGGTCATGAACCTGCTCGGCGAGGCGCCGTGCCAGTGCTCCTCGCCCGGCTCGAAGAACACCCGGTCGCCGGGGCGGATCACCTCGATCGGGCCGTTGCGCCGCTGCGCGAGCCCGATGCCCTCGGTGACCCAGATCGTCTGGCCGTTCGGGTGCGTGTGCCACGCCGTCCGAGCGCCCGGTGTGAAGTGAACGCTGCTCGCGGTCAAGCGCGATGCGTTCGACGGTGCGGCGATCGCATCGATGTAGACGACGCCGGTGAACCACTCACTCGCGCCGGCTGCGGTCTCGGTGCCGTTCCTGGTGACCTGCATGGCTGTCTCCTGTTCCCCGGTCTCCTGTGCCGACGACGTTACCGCCGCCGCTCGGAGCGAACGTGAAGACGTAGATGGACGCACCCGAGGAAGTCAACCCCGCGCCGGAAGTTCCACGCCGAGTAGTGGGATGAATCGGCTCGAAGCAGTGCTCAGCCTTCGGACGACGAGCCACTAGACTCGCGCCATGCCTGAGGCGCAGCTAGAAGACTCCGGTTCGGGCCTCGTACCCGCGGGCGAGGGCTGGTTCGTCGTCAACGTGCGTGACGCCGAGTGGTGGACGTCGAAGGCGTTCGGCTCGGGATGCGTGTTCGAGAGCGAGGAGTCCGAGTTCCCACAGCTCGGCATCAACGTCAGCGTCGTGCAGCCTGGCGAGTCGAACTGCCTCTACCACTCCGAGTCGCAGCAGGAGGCGTTCCTCGTCCTGTCCGGAGAGTGCCGGTTGCTCGTCAACGGCGAGGAGCGGCTCCTCCGGGCGTGGGACTTCTTCCACTGTCCCGCCGGGACCGAGCATGTTCTCGTGGGCGCCGGCGACGGGCCGTGCGTGATCCTGATGGCCGGCGCCCGCACGAAGGATGAGGAGCTGTTCTACCCGGCCTCGGAGCTCGCTGGGCGCTACGGAGCGAGCGCGGAGGAGGAGACGCCGGACCCGAAGAAGGCCTACGCGCCCTTCGAGCGGTCGCAGCGCGCGCGGCCGTCGTACTGGGACCGCCTCCCCTGGGCTAGAGCCGAGCAATAACGCTCCTCCAGTGCCTCTGGCGCTCTGCGCCGCCGAAGCGGCCCTCCGGCGTCAGTAGCCTCCGCTCGTCGTTGGCTAGCGATGCTGACGGACCAACTACGCTCACGGGCGACCATGGACCCGACGAAGCTGAAGCTCGGTGACGTCGAGGTGGCCCGGATCGGGCTCGGGACGAACCGGTTGGCCAAGACGCCCGACCATGTCGCCTTCGTGAAGGAGGCCGTCGCCGCCGGAGTGAGCCTCATCGACACCGCTCACACGTACGCCGGGGGACAGAGCGAGGACACGATCGGCACTGCTCTCTCGCCCATTCCAGACAGTTGCCTCGTCGAGACCAAGGGCGGCTGGGACGGCGCCCGACCCGAGGTGCTCCGCGCCGAGATCGAGGAGAGCCTGCGCCGGCTGCGGACCGACAGGATCGGCCTCTACTACCTGCACCGCCCGGATCCGGACACGGCGATCGAGGAGAGCATGGGCGTGATCAAGGAGGGCCGGGACAGCGGGAAGATCCTGCACGTCGGCGTCTCCAACGTCGGAGTCGAGCAGATCGAGCAGGCCCGCGAAGTCGTGCCGATCGCCGCTGTGCAGAATCCGTACAGCCTCTCGGAGCGCAGGTACGAGGACGTCGTCGACTACTGCGCGGCCGAGGGAATCGTGTTCGTCGCCTACTTTCCGCTGCGCCGCGTCGCCGGACGCGCGCTCGCCGACGTCGCGGCGCGGCTGGGCGCCACCGAGGCGCAGATCGCGCTCGCCTGGATCCTGAAGAGCTCCCCGACGCTGCTCCCGATCCCGGGCACGCTCTCGCTCGAGCACCTGAAGGAGAACCTGGCCGCGCTCGAGATCGAGCTCGGCGACTCCGAGTTCGAAGCCCTCGCCTGATGGACTACGTGAACCTCGGCGACACCGGGCTGCGTGTCTCGCACGTCTGTCTCGGGATGATGAGCTACGGCAAGCACGAGAGCCGGCCGTGGGCGCTCGACGAGGCCGAGGCGGAGCCGATCGTCCGGCGTGCCGTCGAAGGCGGCATCACGTTCTTCGACACCGCCGACGTCTACAACGGCGGCCAGAGCGAGATCGTCACGGGTCGCCTTCTGAAGAGGCTCTTCGGAATGAGGGAGGAGTACGTCGTCGCGACGAAGGTGCATGGCCGAACGATGCCCGGCCCGAACGGCCGCGGCCTCTCGCGAAAGCACGTGCTCGCCTCGATCGACGCGTCACTCGAGCGCCTCGGGCTCGGCTACGTCGACCTCTACCAGATCCATCGCTGGGATTCGCTGACGCCGATCGAGGAGACCATGGAGGTGCTGCACGACGTCGTCCGGGCGGGGAAGGCGCGCTACATCGGCGCGAGCAGCATGTTCGCGTGGCAGTTCGCGAAAGCTCAGTCCGTGGCGGCGACGCGGTTCGTCACGATGCAGAATCACTACAACCTCGTCTACCGCGAGGAGGAGCGGGAGATGATCCCGCAGTGCGTCGACCAGGGCGTTGGCGTGCTGCCGTGGAGCCCGCTCGCGCGTGGGCTCCTAGCGGGCAACCGGACCCGCGAGGGCGAGCGGCTGACGACGCGTGCGCGGACGGACGCGTTCGGCGACAGCCTCTACACGCCGGAGGTCGATTTCGCGGTCGTCGAGCGGACGACCGAGGTTGCCGAAGAACGCAGCGTCCCGAGCGCACAGGTCGCGCTCGCCTGGCTGCTGCACAAGCCCGGGGTGACCGCGCCGATCGTCGGCGCGACGAAGGCGGAGCACGTCGACGACGCGCTCGCGGCCGAGCGGCTCGCGCTGTCGGAGGACGAGATCGCCCGCCTCGAGGAGCCGTACGTGCCGCACAAGGTCTCCGGCTCCGCCTGAGGCTAATGAAGGCGAGGTTTCAAGCGGGGGTCCGCGCGCGCGTGCGCGCGCGCGCGCGTGCCCGTCTCGTTAGTAGCCGCCGCCGCCTCCGCCTCCACCACCACCGAAGGCGACGAGAAGCACGACGACGACAACGGCGAGAGCCAGTCCGACTCCAATCAACAGGGTGCGGCGCGAGAGTGACATTTCTGACCTCCTAATCAATCGTTCCCATCACGTGAGCGATCTCGTGCCTGGTCGCTACTAAGAACTACGTGTGCAGACGCCAATCGGGATGGCGGTCCCCGTCGACGGTGTAGCCTGGCCTCGACATGGCCGAGGTCCTGCTTTACCACCACGCGCAGGGACAGACCCCCGGATTCCTTGCCTTCGCGGACGAGCTTCGTGCAGCCGAACATACGGTCCACACTCCGGATCTCTATGACGCGCAGACGTTCGCTTCCCTTGACGAAGGCGTCGGCTACGCGAAGCAAGTCGGCTTCGAGACGATCGCGGAGCGCGGTCGCGTCGCCGCCGAGAGCTTGCCGAACGAGCTCGTCTATGCCGGGTTCTCACTCGGCGTGATGCCCGCGCAGGAGGCCGCCCAGACGCGCCCGGGCGCCAAAGGAGCCCTGTTCTTCAGCGCTGCCTTCCCGACCTCGGAGTTCGGCGGCTCGTGGCCGCAGGGCGTACCTCTGCAGATCCACATGATGGAGGCCGACGAGTGGGTAGTGGGCGAAGACCTCGACGCGGCCCGCCAGCTCGAGGAGACGATCGAGAGCGCGGAGCTGTTCCTGTATCCCGGCGATCGGCACCTGTTCGCCGACAACAGCCTGTCCGACTACGACGAGGACGCCGCGACGTTGCTCAAGCAACGCGTGCGCACGTTCCTCGACAACATCGAGTAACGACAACACTCGGTCGGGGCCCCGTGTCAGGCGTGCACGCGCGCGTCGGCGTCTGCGAACTTTGAGCCAAATGAGGCTCCCGAAGTGCGCGCACACCTCCCGGCCGTGGCGCGTTCACGAGGTCACCAAGGACTTCGAGCTCGAGGACGTATGGAAACTCCCAACGCCAGGCGGGCCGGACGACCTCGCACGACTGGTGCAGCAGTTCACCAGCCCTGACGAGGGCGAGGACGAACTCCCAGTTCTCCTCCGCGCGCTCTTCGCCCTCCGGTGGAAGCTCGGGAAGCTGTTCGGCTGGGACGAACCCGGTTCCGGCGTCGGCAAGGGGGTGCACTCGCTGCGTGAGCGGTTGCCCGCCGATCTGCTCGAGGCGCCGCGTGGACCGGATCTGCGCGCGGTTCCGGGGCGGGCGGAGGTGGAAGGGCCACCCGTGTTCAGCTCGGTCTACCAGACGCACGACGAGTGGGTGGCCGAGCTGTCCAACAAGACCGTGCACGCGTTGATGCACATCGGCTGGGTGCCGGACGACTCCGGCGGTGGCTACCACGCGCAGATGGCCGTGCTGGTGAAGCCGAACGGACGGTTCGGCAAGGCGTACATGGCCGCGATCAAGCCGTTTCGGTACGCGCTCGTGTACCCGTTGCTGCTGCGGTCGATCGGGCGCGGGTGGCGCCGCACGCGCGGCCGGCCTGCTAGCCGAACGTGAAGCAGTAGGCCTCAACGCCGGGAGCGAGGTAGGTGATCTCGAATGTACGGTCGGTGATCGGTCCTGGCTCGCGAACCAGCTGATAGAGCCGCTGCTGGGACAGCGTTCCATGGCCCTGTTCGTCGATGTCGAGGCCGTGAGCGGCGCCGGGAGGTTCTCCATCGACGAGCACGCGGAACGGCACGGACGTGTCTCGTGAAGGCGGTCCCATGACGAGATGGACGTCGCGAGCGTGGAAGCGGAACGCGATCCGCCCCTCGGTTCCGTTCAGCACGCTCGCCCCACGTCCAATCGTCCACTCCCCTGACAGGGCCCACTGGTTGCGCTCCAGCGGATCGGGCACGGCAAAGGTGAACGGTTCGTCGAACTCGGCACCATCGGCAGAAGCGAAGTTCTGGGCTTGCTCATAGCCGAGGTAGGTCTCCGGGGACTCCAGGTTGGCCCAATCAGCTTGAGCCTCGAAACCGTCGTCGGCGACGGAGACCAGGTCGTCACGGATGCCGTCGCGGCCCGCCTCCCGAAGCAACCCCTGGATGACTCGCTCGCACTCCTCGTAGGCACCCTCGCCGAACTGGTGATGCCGGATTCGTCCCTCGCTGTCAGCGATGTAGACGGCCGGCCAGTAGTTGTTGTCGAAGGCGCGCCAGACCGCATAGTCGCTGTCGAGCGCGATCGGATACTCGACTCTCAGGTCCTTCGCGGCCTGGCGAACGTTGTCGACGTCCTGCTCGAACGGAAACTCGGGCGTGTGGACGCCGACCACGACGAGGCCCTGATCCGCGTACGTCTCGGCCCATGCGCGGACATACCCGAGCGTGCGCAGCCAGTTGATGCACGTGTACGTCCAGAAGTCGACGAGGACGACCTTCCCGCGCAGGCCGGTCGCCGTCAGCGGCTCCGAGTTGAGCCAGCCGGTCGCCCCGTCGAAACCGGGTAGCTTCGAGGCCATGGCTAGCCGCCCGCGGCAACGGCCTGCCGGTCGACCGCGGCTGCCGCCGTCTTGATCACGTCGGTGACAGCCTCGGGCTGGGAGACCATGATCACGTGCGAGCCCTCGACCTCGGTGATCGTGGCTCCGGCCCGCTCGGCCATCGAGCGGACCACGTCCGCACCGGCCGCCTTGTCGCCGGTCGCAACCACGGCCCAGGCTGGCTTGGTCTTCCAGGCGGGTGGGCCGGACTGCTCCGAGAAGCCCAGCTCGGCGGCCGGGCGCTGGGTCGCGGCCATGACCGCGGTTTGCTCGGCCGGAAGGTCGGCGGCGAACGCGTCGTGGAACTTCGCGGGATCGATCGCGAACTCGGTAGCCGTCTCGCCGTTTCCAGTCGGATACTGGAGCGGGACGAGCGCGCTCATGAGGACGCTGTCCTTGGAGCCGCCCTCGATCTCGCCCAGGGTCTCGCCTTCATCGGGGGCGAAGGCGGCGACGTAGACGAGACCGACGACGTTGTCGGCCTCGGTCGCGGCATTCGAGATGACGGCACCGCCGTACGAGTGGCCGACGGCGAGGACGGGGCCCGGGATCTGCTGGAGGAAGCTGGCTATGTACGCGGAGTCGATCGAGATGCCGCGCAGCGGGTTCGGGGGCGCGGCCACCTGCACGTCCGCAGCTTGCAGGCGCTCGACGACGCCGCTCCAGCTCGAGGCGTCGGCGAAGGCGCCGTGGACGAGAACGACGGTGAGAGGGGCGGTGTCGGTGGGTGTCTCTGACATGAAAGCTCCTTCGTTAGTCGGTGTCGACGTCGATGACTGCTTTGGCAAAAGCCTCCGGAGCTTCCTGGGGAAGGTTGTGCCCGATGCCTCCCTCGATCGTCCGGTGCTCATACCTGCCCGAGAACTTCGCGGCATAGGCGCTCGGGTCCGGATGGAACGCGCCGTTGGCGTCACCCTCGAGGGTGATCGTCGGCACGGTGATCACCGGCCCTTCGGCGAGCCGTTTCTCCAGTTCGCCGTACTCGGCCTCGCTTTCGCCCAGCGCCAGCCGCCAGCGATAGTTGTGAATCACGATCGCAACGTGATCCGGATTGTCGAAGGACGCCGCGCTGCGCTCGAAGGTCGCGTCGTCGAAGTCCCACTCCGGTGAAGCCAACCGCCAGATGAGCTTCGCGAACTCGCGCACGTATTTCTCGTAGCCGGCACGCCCGCGCTCGGTGGCGAAGTAGAACTGGTACCACCACTGGAGCTCCGCCTCGGGCGGCAACGGCAGCTTGTTCGCTTCCTGGCTGCCGATCAGATACCCGCTGACCGAGACGAGCCCCTTGCAACGCTCGGGCCAGAGCGCGGCGACGATGTCGGCCGTCCGCGCTCCCCAGTCGAA
>JBKPFP010000103.1:0-5909 GCA_046744435.1 Actinomycetota bacterium
CCGGAATGACGTTGATGACAGCGACCTTGCCGCCCCGCCCGACCAGCATCGCAGCATGCCGAAGCGCGCGTTTCGCGGCGGGGGACCCGTCGTAGGCGAGCAGGAGCATGTGCCTTTCATAGCGCGGCCGTCGCCGCGCAAGGGTTAGCGAGACGTCAAGACTGCCCGATTCACCGTAGGAGTTGCGTTAAAGCCTCCAGCTTGCGCCCAAAGCGCGGTATACCGCTGCGGTGCGCGACATCGTGTTCGTAGGCGTCGTCATCGGGTTCTTCGCGATCGCCGTCCTCTTCGTCTACGCCTGCCGGCTCATGCTCGGAGAGCGCCGCCAATGAGCTGGGAGAACGCGCTCGGACTGATCGTCGCGGTGATCGTGCTCGGCTATCTCGTATACGCGCTGCTCGCGCCTGAGCGGCTCGGATGAGCGGCGCGAACTGGCTCCAACTCGCTGCCCTCGTCGGAGCCCTCTTCGTAACGACCCCCCTGCTCGGTGCGTACGTGGCCCGCGTCCTCGGCGGCGGCCCCGCGCCCGGCGACCGCGTCTTCCTACCGATCGAGCGGGCGATCTATCGGATCACCGGAGTCGACCCGAGCCGCGAGCAGCCTTGGAACATCTACGCGCTCTCGTTGCTCGCTTTCAGCTTCGTCTCGGTCGTCGGCCTCTACTTGCTCCAGCGACTGCAGGGCTCGCTGCCCCTAAACCCGACTGACGTCGCCGCGGTGCCGCCCGCCCTCGCCTTCAACACCGCCTCGAGCTTCGTGACGAACACGAACTGGCAGAACTACGGCGGCGAGTCGACCATGAGCCATCTCACGCTGATGGCGGGGCTGACGGTGCAGAACTTCGTCTCCGCCGCGGTCGGCATCGCCGTCGCCGTCGCCCTCGTGCGCGGGCTCGTCCGCGGCCGCTCCGCCACGATCGGGAACTTCTGGGCCGACCTGACGCGGACGACGACGCGCGTGCTGCTGCCGCTCTCCACGGTCTTGGCGCTCATCCTCGTCAGCCAGGGCGTCGTCCAGTCGCTGCGCGGGAGCGCCGAGGCAACGACGATTGAAGGTGCGACCCAATCCATCTGGCGCGGCCCGGTCGGAAGCCAGGAAGCGATCAAGGAGCTCGGTACGAACGGGGGCGGCCCGGCGAACGCGAACTCCGCGCACCCGTTCGAGAACCCGACGGCGTTCACGAACCTCCTCGAGATGCTCGCGCTCCTCGCGATTCCTTTCGCGCTCACCTTCGCGCTCGGCCGACTCGTCGGCGATCGGCGCCAGGGCTGGGCTGCGGTGTTCGAGGCGATGTTCGTCCTCTGGATCGCCTCAGCCGGCCTCGCGATGGGGTTCGAAATCGACGGCAACCCACGGATCGACGCGAGCTCGCCCAACATGGAGGGCAAGGAGGTGCGGTTCGGCGCCGCCGCCTCGGGCCTCTTCGCGGCCTCGACTACAGGGACGTCGACGGGCGCCGTCAACGCCTCCCACGACAGCTTTACGCCACTCGGCGGGGCCGTGCCGCTCGTGAACATGATGCTGGGGGAGGTCTCGCCGGGCGGGGTCGGCGCGGGGCTCTACGGAATGCTGATCTTCGCCCTGCTCTCGGTGTTCATCGCCGGCTTGATGGTGGGGAGGACGCCCGAGTACCTGGGCAAGAAGATCCAGGCGACGGAGATGAAGCTCGTCACCGTCTACATCCTCATCGTTCCGACGCTGATCCTCGTCTTCTCGGGGATCTCCGTGCTGCTCGACCAGGCGAAGTCATCGATCCTGAACCCAGGCCCGCACGGCCTCTCCGAGGTCGTGTACGCCTTCACCTCGACCGCGAACAACAACGGCTCGGCCTTCGGCGGCCTGACCGGGAACACGGACTGGTTCAACACGACGCTTGGGCTCTCCGTGCTCGCCGGGCGCTTCCTGCCGATCGTCCTCGTGCTCGCGATCGCGGGCTCACTGGCCCGCAAGCAACCGGTTCCTCCCTCCGCAGGCACGTTCCCCACGGGGACGCCGCTGTTTGCGGCGCTGCTCGTCGGCGTCGTCCTCATCGTCGTTGCGCTCACCTACTTCCCGGTGCTCGCGCTCGGCCCGATCCTGGAGCACCTCAGTCTGTGACCCTGCGCAACGAGCCCCGGTCCCTGCTCGACCCAGCGATCCTGCAGCGGGCGGCCCGCGAGAGCGTCATCAAGCTCGACCCGCGCAGGATGATGGGCAACCCGGTCATGTTCGTGGTCGAGATCGGGAGCGTCCTCGTCACCGTCCTGGCGATCGTCGAACCGAGCCTCTTCGCCTGGCTCGTCGCGATCTGGCTGTGGTTCACCGTCCTCTTCGCGAACTTCGCCGAGGCCGTCGCCGAGGGGCGCGGCAAGGCGCAGGCGGATGAGCTCCGCCGGATGCGCGCCGAGACGATCGCGCACAGGCGGCGCAACGGCTCGGTCGAAGAAGTGGAGAGCTCGGCCCTTCGGCCGGGGGATGAGGTCGTCGTCTCCGCCGGTGAGGTGATCCCTGAGGACGGGACGGTCATCGAGGGCATTGCCAGCGTCGACGAATCGGCGATCACCGGCGAGTCGGCTCCGGTCATCCGCGAGTCGGGCGGCGACCGCTCAGCCGTCACCGGGGGCACACGCGTCCTCTCCGATCAGATCGTCGTCCTCGTCACCGCTCAACCGGGCGAGAGCTTTCTTGACCGCATGATTGCCCTCGTCGAGGGCGCCGAGCGCCAGAAGACTCCGAACGAGATCGCCCTCAACATCCTGCTTGCCGGGCTGACGATCGTCTTCCTGCTCGCGGTCGTGACGCTGCAGCCGTTCGCGATCTACTCCGGTGCCGAGCAGGACCTGGTCGTGCTCGTCGCCCTCCTCGTCTGCCTGATCCCGACGACCATCGGCGGCCTCCTGTCGGCCATCGGCATCGCCGGCGTGGACCGGCTCGTGCGGCGTAACGTGCTCGCGCTCAGCGGGCGCGCGGTCGAGGCGGCCGGCGACTGCTCGACCCTCCTGCTCGACAAGACCGGGACGATCACGCTCGGCAACCGCCAGGCCTCCGACTTCCTGCCGATCCCCGGCGTGGACGAGCGTGAGCTCGCCGACGCAGCGCAGCTCTCGAGCCTCGCCGACGAGACCCCGGAAGGACGCTCGATCGTCGTGCTCGCCAAGGAGCGCTACGGGCTGCGCGAGCGCCAGGTCGACGTCGGAACGCTCGTCCCCTTCACCGCCGAGACGCGAATGAGCGGCGTCGACCTCAACGGAAATTCGGTTCGCAAAGGCGCCGCCGACGCGATTCAGCACTGGGTCGAGGCGGGCGGAGGCTCGGTGCCGGTCGAGCTCGACCCGATCGTGGAGGGAATCGCCCGCAGCGGCGGCACGCCGCTCGTCGTCGCGACCAATACGAAGACGCTTGGCGTCGTCCACCTCAAGGACGTTGTCAAAGAGGGCTTGCGCGAGCGGTTCGCCGAACTGCGCGCGATGGGCATCCGCACGGTCATGATCACGGGCGACAACCCGCTCACCGCCCGCGCGATCGCCGAAGAATCCGGCGTCGACGACTTCCTCGCCGAGGCACAGCCGGAGGACAAGATGGCGCTGATCCGGCGCGAGCAGGAGGGCGGCAATCTGGTCGCAATGACCGGAGACGGAACGAACGACGCGCCTGCGTTGGCGGCTGCCGACGTCGGCGTCGCCATGAACACGGGCACTCAGGCGGCGCGCGAGGCCGGGACCATGGTCGACCTCGACTCGAACCCGACGAAGCTGATCGAGGTCGTCGAGATCGGCAAGCAGCTGCTGATCACGCGCGGCTCGCTGACGACCTTCTCGATCGCGAACGACGTCGCCAAGTACTTCGCGATCATCCCGGCGATGTTCGCGGGCACCTTCCCGGTGCTCGACGACCTGAACATCATGCGGCTCGAGAGCCCGCACTCGGCGATCGCCTCGGCCGTGATCTTCAACGCCCTGATCATGGTTGCCCTGATCCCCCTTGCGCTCCGCGGGGTGCGTTTCCGGGCCCGGTCCGCGGCCGCAGTGCTGCGCCGCAACCTCTTGATCTACGGGCTCGGCGGCCTCGTCGTGCCCTTCATCGGCATCAAACTGATCGACCTCGTCGTCGGCGGATTAGGGATTCTGTGAGGCGCCAGCTCGTCCCGGCTGTGGCCGCCTTCCTCGCCTTCACGGTCCTGACCGGGGTCGCGTACCCGCTCTTCGTCACCGGCATCTCCCAGCTCGCCTTCCCGGGGCGGGCGGACGGCTCGCTCGTGGAGCGCTCCGGCGTCGTTGTCGGCTCGCGTTTAATCGGCCAGAACTTCGTCGGCCCGCGCTACTTCCACCCGCGGCCGTCGGCGGCCGGAGACGGCTACGACGCGATGTCGAGCTCGGCTTCGAACCTCGGCCCATCGAACGATGAGCTCTTGGAAGAGGTCGCCGACCGGCGCGCCGGCTACCGGCAGGCGAACCAGACCAATGCGCCGATCGACGCCCTCACGGCCTCCGGGTCCGGACTCGATCCGCACATTTCGCCTGAGAACGGTCGGCGCCAAGCAATGCGCGTTGCCCGCGCGCGCGGGGTCGCAGTAGAGAGGGTCCTCGCGCTCGTGGATGAGCACACGGACGGCCGCTCGCTCGGCTTCCTCGGCGAGGAGGGCATAAACGTCTTCGAACTCAACCTCGCGCTCGACGAGCAGGCGTAGCCTTTCGGTATGGCCAGAGGCGAGCTGCGTGTCTATCTCGGCGCGGCAGCCGGCGTTGGGAAGACCTACGCGATGCTGAACGAGGGCCGTCGCCGGCGCGACTACGGCGAGGACGTCGTCGTCGGCTTCGTCGAGCCGCACAAGCGCGCGAAGACGGCCGCGCAGGTCGGCGATCTCGAGGTCGTTCCCCGCAAGCAGATGGCCTACCGCGGGACGACGCTCGAGGAGATGGACGTCGCGGCGATCTTGGAGCGGCGCCCGCAGGTCGCGCTCGTCGACGAGGTCGCGCACACGAACGTTCCAGGCTCGCGCAACGAGAAGCGCTGGCAGGACGTCGAGGAGCTGCTCGAGGCCGGGATCAACGTGATTTCGACGCTCAACATCCAGCACCTCGAGTCGCTGAACGATGTCGTGGAAGAGATCACCGGCGTCAAGCAGCGCGAGGCGATCCCTGACGAAGTCGTCCGCCGAGCCGACGAGCTCCAGCTCGTCGACCTGACCCCGGTCGCGCTTCGCAACCGGCTCGCGAGGGGCGACGTCTACCCGCCCGAGCGGATCAACACCGCCCTCGCCAACTACTTCCGGCCCGGCAACCTCTCAGCGCTGCGCGAGCTCGCGCTCGCTTGGCTCGCGGACCGAGTCGACGAGGGGCTGGACGAATACCGGCGGCGGCAGGGGATCGAGGAGCCGTGGGAGACGCGCGAGCGCGTGATGGTCGCGCTGACGGGCTCCGCGGACGGCGAGCGGCTTATCCGCCGAGCTGCCCGAATCGCGCAGCGTACGAAGGGTGAGCTCGTCGCGGTGCACGTGATCCCACAAGACGGCCTCGCCGCGCCCGCGGCCGAGCTGCTCGGGCGTCAGCGCGAGCTCGTCGCCGAGCTCGGCGGCAGCTACCACGAGGTCGCCGGCGAGGACATCGGGGATGCACTCCTCGACGCTGCGCGCTCGCTGAACGTGACGCAGATCGTGATGGGAGCGAGCCGTCGCTCGAGGTGGCAGCGGCTGACGCGAGGCTCGGTGATCGGCAAGGTGATCCGCGGGTCGGGAACGCGCATCGACATCCATGTCGTCAGCCATCCGATGCCGCCGAAGAGGCCTTCACCGTGCCGCGGACTCGCCGGCCGGCAACCCTGCCCCGGAGGCGCGTCGCGATCGGGCTCGGGCTCGCAGCGGTTGGTCCGCCCGCGCTCGCGGTGCTGCTCGCCCAGCTCCGGGACGAGGTCGGGCTGCCGAGTGTCCTGCT
>JBKPFP010000088.1:0-26612 GCA_046744435.1 Actinomycetota bacterium
CCCAAGTGCTGCACTGACGCGAGGGCAAGGCACCTCGGGTTTGCGCTGGGGGAACCTCCCTGTTCCCAGACCCTCCACGGTTCCGGGTGCGCTTCGCCGGTGTGCGCGGAGAACCCGGACGAGCACGGGCATCAGCTCGACGGCACGGAGCGCGCACGCGGTCTTCGGCCGAACAGCCCGAGAAGCTCGCCGAGCCGAAGCCCAGTGAAGACGACGGTCGCGAGTAGCGGCTGGTAGTTCGGCGACGCTGCATCAAGCAGGCGCGCAATGCCGCCGCGGTCGAGGATCCGCATCTCGCCCCGCTCAAGCAGGGTGACCGGATTCGTCGCGACCATACCCCGGCGAGCGGCGTAGCCGAGAACGCCGCTCAGGACGACGAGCGCCTTCCGTGCCGTTCCAGCAGAGCAGCCTGCCGCCTCCACCTCGGCGCTGAAGTGGAGGACGTCGTCTTCGGAGATGTCGGCCGCTGTCTCTGGGGCGGCTGATGAGCGTTCAGCGCCAGACCGTATAGCCGAGGACGAGCTTCGCTCTCCCGACACCGGGAGTGCCGAGGATCCTCACGACGGCCACATTCCCCTCGCTGGTCGACACGCAGATCCAGTTCGTGTCGAGTTGTGGGACGACCTCGAAAGCGTCGTGCCTGGTGGAGAGGGCTGCAGCGCATGCGCGCTTGCCTGGCTGCGCCTCGACTGGCGCGAGGGAGGCCGACCCGGCGGCATAGAGGTTCGGAGTCGTCTCGGGGCCGAAGATAAGATCGGCCGTCGCGGAGTGGCCGATCTGGCCGCGCTCAAGATCGGCCGAATCGCCTCGGACGAGAGAGAGCCGGCCTCGGACGGCGCCGGAGTCCCCGCTCTGCGACCCACTCGGCTCGGTCGCCGCTTCGGCTGTCACCGCTTGGGTGGGGGCCGGTGAGCTGCCACCGCCGGTTTGGGATTTCCACAGGCCGATCGCGCCCACAACCGCGGTGATCAGGGCCGCGACGCCCGTGAGGATCCCCGGCAAGGTCGTCCAAAACGCGAGGAACGCGCCTCTGCGTTGAGACGAAGGCTCTTCGGGCACCTAAGACCATCCTAGAACCAGAGCGAGAGCGCGTCAGCCCGGGCTGCCCATGATGAGCGGGCTCGGCTGCAACCGCACATTCGAAAGACGAAGCGGGTGCAACGCCGGTGTCCCGCTAACAACGTCCAGGCTCGGCCGCGAAGAATTCGACTAACCGACTTGATGCTGCTGCTCGTGGGCTGACCTTCTCGGTCGCCGGCTCGAGGCGCTCGTGCTCGCGGGAGTCGTCCATCGCCGTCGTCCCCGTGACTCATACGAGATCACGGATTCGGAGCTTACGAGACGTCTCTTCGAGGCGGCGCACGAGGCCGCGGTCGCGATCAACGAAGCTCGTGCTACCGCCGAGTGCTGTTTCGTGAGCAAGGTCAGGCGTAGCCGGTTCGACTCCAAGCTGGAGGCGCAAGACGACTCTGCGCAGCACTGAACTTTCCACCTGCTTTCCAGCAATCACTGCCGACAGTTCCCCGTGCCACGCTCGACCGAACCGAAAAGAGCCGCGCGAGCAGGCAACCTAAGAGTGGGCGATCGTGGATTCGAACCACGGACCTCCGCCTTATCAGAGCGGCGCTCTAACCGACTGAGCTAATCGCCCGAGGGCGATCGATTGTAGCCAAGGTCCAAAGGTGTCCAAGTCGGCCGCAAGGGGTGAGGTCAGCCCGATAGGCCCACGCTAAGATGGATCAAGGTCTGGCATGCAGGAGATGGTCATCTACGGGGTCAGTTTCGACCTGGTCGGGAAACAGCCGATCGTCTTGCTCAAGACGGCCGACGGCAACAAGTTCCTCCCGATCTGGATCGGCCATCCCGAGGCAGCCGCGATCCTCATGAAGCTCCAGGGAGCGACGACGCCGAGGCCGATGACGCACGACCTCGTGGCCGACATGCTCGACCAGCTCGACGCGCAGGTCGTCCGCATCACGGTCACCGAGCTCCGCGAGAGCACGTTCTACGCGAGCATCACCGTCCAACAGAACGGCTCGGAGATCGAGATCGACTCGCGGCCGTCCGACGCGATCGCTCTCGCCGTCCGCGCCGAGGCCCCGATCTACGCGGCGAGCGACGTGATCGAGGAGTCCGCCATCGAGTTCGAGGGCGAGGACGTGAACGAGGAAGAGATCGTCGACGAGTTCAAGAAGTTCCTCGACGACGTCTCGCCCGACCAGTTCGCGGTCGGCGAGGACGAGCCGGACCGCTAGCGCCCGCGCCAGTCGACGTAGACGTCGCCGTCGCGCGGCAGGCTGAGCAGGCGATACGGGTAGGTGACCCGTGCGGCGACGCGGTCGCCGAGTGACGGCGTCCGCTCGCGCACGACGACGTCGATCCGGTCTCCGCGGCGCTGCACGCGGACGATCTCGACGCCGTAGCCGGTGCTCGAGCGTGGGCCCGGTGAGAGGAGGAGCAGCTGGCGGGCTGCGAAGTCGACCCGCGGAGCCCGGCGGGTCGCCTGCGCTCGGGCCAGGTACGAGGCCAGTTGCCGTTCGCTGCGGAAGACCCGCTTCGTCTCTCGCGTCACCACGAGCGGACCAAGCTCGTCGGAGAGCTCGCTCCACGCGACGGGCTCCGCTCTCCCCTCGGGCCAGACGGCCTGCAGGGTGAGGACGAGCACGAACGCGATCAGCCCGACCGCGGCCGCGAGCAGGCCGAGCCGGCTAGTAGACGAAGATCGTCTCGCCGTACGAGTTCCTCGCGAAGAGCCGCGGCGCGATCCACATCGGCACGCGTACGCAGCCGTGCGAGGCCGGGTAGACGGGCACGGACGGATAGCCGTGGATCGCGAACCCGCGCAGGAAGTACATGGGGTACCAGAGCACCCAGTCCCAGCCGACGACCTTGCGGTACACGCGCCAGCGTCCGACCGGGGTGTTGCCGGTCGCGCCGGTCGAGACGTGCACGACGCGGAGCACGCGGCCGCCCCGGACCTCGAAGAGCACCTGGCGCCGCTTGTCGATCTCGATGTGCGAGCCGCGCGCGTAACGGGCGCGCGGCCTGTAGGCGAACTGGAGCCGCCTCCACACGTACGGGTCGACGCGCCCGGTGCGGGCGAGGCCGTTCACCTTCTGGAAGGCGAGGACGGCGTCGTACGTGTCGTACGAGTAGAGGCCGTCGATGCCCTGGAGTCCATAGGCGAGCTCGGTCAGACGCCGCTCGAGCGCGCGCACGCTCGGGCCGCGGGAGCCGAGCGCGAGGAACGCCACGTACACGGTTGTGCGCAGCGTTTGGCTCCTGGCGACGAAGCCCGCAGCCGGTACGACGGACACGCGGACGACGTAAGCGCCTGCCGGTCGGCTCGGCAAGCGCACGGCACCACGCGCACCGAGCCTGTACGTCAGCGGGCGCCGGCCCGGACGCCAGACCCTGGCCGTGATCGTGCCGGCGCCGGCGGGGCGCACGCGCGCCTGCAGCACCAGTCGCTGCCCGAGGATGCGGGCGTGAGGGAGCGCCGTGTCGAGCGCGGGTCTCACGGCGGGCGCGACACCATTCGACGCAACGGCGCCGAAGCGCGCCTGGAACGTCGTCGCGACACCGAGCCGGGGCTGGAAGCGCACGCGGCCCGCGCTGTTCGCGGACGCCGTCGCGACGACCCGCTCCCCGGCGAAGAGCGAGATGCGCGCGCGTGCGAGGGCGGGTGTCAGGCGACCGTTCAGGAGCACCCTGCGCCCGTACGTCCCCGCGCGCGGGGAGCTCAGCGTCAGCGTGAGCGCCGTGATCGTGACGCTCGCCTGAGCGGTCTCGCCGCCGGCGGTGGCGGTCACGGTCGCCGTGTAGCGGCCGGTCGCGTAGACGTGACGCACTACGCGCCCCTCTGCCTGTGAGCCGTCGCCCAGGTTCCAGCTGAACGAGTCCGCCTCTCCGGTCGCGGCGAGCGTCACCTCGAGCGGAGCCTGGCCGATCGCCGGTGTGGCCTGGGCCGAGATCGCGGGCGGTGCCGCATGGGCGGCGGGGGCCCAGACGAGGAAGGTGCCGAGCAGGAGAGCCCGACGCATCGCTCTGAGCGTAGCGCTACGTGGAGACGCCGATGGCCAGCGCGGAGGCGTTGAAGACCGAGTGCAGGATGATGCACGGGTAGACGCTCGAGGTCCTCGCACGCAGGAAGGCGAGGCCGATTCCGAAGGCCGTGATGATTGCAAGCCCCTCGATCAGCCCGTGCACGAGCCCGAAGGCGACCCCCACGACGATGATCGCGATCCAGCGGCCGTAGACCTCGAGCAGGCCGTAGCCGACCCCCCGGAACATCAGCTCTTCCACCACGGGGCCGACGAGCGTGACCACGAAGGCGAACACCGCGAACTGGGCGATGCGGTGCGAGTCCCAGTGCGTGGGGACGAGGCCCTGCTCCTCCTCGGGGTTCGTGATCGGTGAGAGCGCCGCGGACAAGACGAGCATCAGGAAGAGGACCGCGACCGAGATCCAGACGACGGCGCGCCAGGACGTCGGCCGGCGCAGCGCGAGCAGCTCGTGGTGGCCGCGGGCGAAGAGCAAGACGATGCCGAAGACGATGCCGTACTGGACGAGCGCGGCGAACGATGTCCCGTACTCGTAGGCGACCTCCGTCTCGCCGCTGTCATCCGAGACGAGGAAGCGCGCCGCGTAGTTCAGCGACGAGAAGACGAGGACGAAGATCACCCAGCCGACGAGCCGTCCGCTCACTTGGGGACGCTGAGCTACGAGACCCACTGCCAGAGCGACCACTGGGCGACGGCGACGCCGAGCAGGATCGAGCTGACCGCGACGATTGCCGTGTGCAGGCGCGGCCGCCCTCCGAGCGTCGCCAGCGCGAGGAAGAGCGGGAAGATGGTCAGTCCGAACCGGGGCAGGGAGAGGAGCGGCCAGCGTTCGCTCGGGACGCTGAGCGGGATCGCGAGGCTGAGCGCTGCGAAGAGCCCGTAAGGCGCGCCGAAGCGGCGCCAGGCGACGATCGTCAGCGCGACGAAGAGGACGAGGAATGCGAGCGCCTCGAGGTTGACGGCCGCGACGCGCATCGGGTCGGTGCCCTCGACGGCCGGCCAGTAAGTGGTCGTGTGCGAGCCCGAGACGAGCTGTCGGACTCCGGCCCATCCGGCGCGGAGGCCGTCCCAGATGCCGCCGAGCGGGCCGGCGTACGACACGTGCCGCGACCAGATGTCCTGCGCGCGCGCGAACGCCCACGGGTCGTCGCGCTGCCACCAGAGGACGAGCGGGTACACCGCGAAGAGCAGTGGAGCGACGGCGAGCCGCGCCAGCGCATCCCGCCGCTTCGGCGACCGCCACGCGAGGAGGGCGAGCGCGGGCAGGAGGGCGACGCCGACCGGTCTCGTGAGCAGGGCGAGGCCGGCGACGAGGCCGGCGGGCAGGAAGCGGCGCCGCTCGGCGAGGACGAAGGCGGCAACACTCAGCAGCAGGAAGAGGGCCTCGCTGTAGACGGCCTGCAGGAAGAGCGCCATCGGGAAGAGCGCGAGGTAGAGGACGGCGCGGCGCGCTCCTTCGGCGCCGAGCTTCGTCTCCGCGAGGTCGTGGAAGAGCACGAACGCGGCGAGCGTGGTAGCGAGCGAGATGACGATTCCCGCAAGCAGGTAGTGGCCCAGGAAGACGCGTCCGAGGAGGCCGACAGCGGCGGGGTAGAGCGGGTAGAAGGCGGCGGCGGCGCCCTCGAGGTCGCCGTAGCCGTGCTCGGCGATCCGCAGGAACCAGACGCTGTCCCAGCGCGCCCAGACGTCGGTCACCCAGCCGAGGTCTCGCGTGACCGAGGGGTCATCCCAGCGTGCAGCCTCGGGGTGGCGGTTCGGCTCGAAGACCAGCCAGGCGAAGAGGGCCGCGGCCCAGATCGCAGCACGGCTCCAGAGGAAGATCTCGACCGCGGGACTGAGGGCCTTCCGGACGTGGAGGTCGCGGCGCGCTGCCCGCGGCCTGAGGAGCCGTTGACCCGCGCTCACGACGGCCGGATCATACCGGCGTGGCCGAGCGTTACTTCACCGGCGAGGAGGCGAACGAGGCTCTCCGCGAGGTGCGCCCGCTGGCCGAGGAGATGGTCGAGCGGAGGCGCGTGCTGAACAAGCTGCAGGAGCGGCAGGCGGTCTTCGAGGCGCAGATCGCCGGAAACGGCGGCGACTTCGACCCCGCGGAGCTCAGGGACGTGCAGGAACGCATGGGCGAGGAGGCGACGGTGGTCGCGCGCTGCGTCGCCCGGATCCACGAGCTCGGCGCGCTGGTCAAGGATCTCGACGAAGGCCTGGTCGACTTCCCGGCGCGGCGCGGCGACGAAGAGGTCCTGCTCTGCTGGCAGGTGGGCGAAGAGGACGTGGCGTTCTGGCACGGGCTCGAGGAGGGCTTCTCGGGTCGCAAGCCGCTCCCGTTCTGAGCGCCGCAGGCAACTGCCCGGACCCCCACCCTGGGAGGGGATTCGGGCCACCCGCCTCCCGGAGTCGAGGCTACCCGGAATCCACGCGCGTGGGCGTGCCAATTGTGCGCCGAGATCGCGCGCCGAAAGGGTCACGCGGGCGCCGTCGAATAGACGCGCATGGAGTTCTGGGAGCGCCTGGTGGTCGTCGCCGTCGTCATCGCCGCGTCGGCGATCCTCGCCAAGCTCGTCGACCGCCGCATCGCGAAGCGCGAACTGCCGCCGGGCTCGGTCACGCGCTACCGGATCCTGCGCAGGAGCGTGATGACCGGAATCGTCACCGTCGGCATCCTCTCGGCCGCGCTCGTGATCCCCGAGGTTCGTGCGATCGCGGGCGGGCTCCTAGCTTCTTCAGCCGTCATCGGCATCATCGTCGGCCTCGCCGCGCAGAGGCCGCTGGCGAACTTCGTCGCCGGCATCGTCATCGCCTTCACGCAACCGCTGCGCCTCGGCGACCGGGTCACGGTCGACGACGTCAGCGGCACCGTCGAGGAGATCGGACTCACGTACACGTTCATCCGTGCCGACGACAACACGCGGCTCGTGATCCCGAACGAGAAACTGGCCTCCGATACGATTCGAAACGCCACTATCGTCAGCCCCGAGAAGCTTGCCGAGGTCACTGTGCAGGTACCGCTCGACAGGGACTTGAACGCGGTGGTCGACCTGCTGCGCAGTGAGACGGCGGACGATCCCCGGTCTGAGGTGCTCGTCACCTCGCTCGCGGATGCGGCGACCGTTACGCTGCGGACCTGGGCTCCGGACGCGACGACCGCCGAGCGGGTTGCGAGTGACGTACGCGTGCGCGCGCAGGCTAGACTGCGTGCCGAAGGCGTCTGGTGAGCCCTCCGCCGCGCAACGGCGCCCACGGCCGCCGGTCTCCTGATCCGCCTCACGTCCACGCCCGCCGTCGCCAGCGGCGACGCGCCCGTGCTCGACGTCGCCGCCGGATCGCGATCATCGCAAGCTTACTGCTCGTCGTGGGCGGCGCACTCGGCGCGCTCGGCTTCACGGGAGCGACATCGATTCGAGAGGGCTGCGACCTCACGCGGCTGAAGCCGGCCCGCATCGGTGCGAACTCGTTCGTCTACGCCGCCGACGGCTCGCTGCTCGGCTCGATCCCGGCCGAGCGCAACCGCGAGCCCGTGACGCTGCAGCAGATCAGCCCCTGGATGCGCCGCTCGACGATCGCGATCGAGGACCGCCGCTTCTACTCGCACGGCGGGATCGACATCGAGGGCATCGGCCGCGCGTTCTGGCGCGACGTGCGTGCGGGCCGCGTCGTCGAGGGCGGCTCGACGATCACGCAGCAGCTCGTCCGCAACCTCTACATCCGCAAGAACGAGCGAACGCTGCAGCGCAAGCTGACCGAGGCCTGCCTGGCGATCAAGCTCAATCGCAACCGGTCCAAGGACTGGATCCTGGCCGAGTACATGAACACCGTCTACTACGGCAACCACGCGTACGGCGTGGAGGCCGCGGCGCAGACGTACTTCTCGCGCTCGGCACGGAAGCTGACGCTAATGCAGGCGGCGCTCCTCGCCGGGCTGACGCAGGCGCCCTCGGTCTACGACCCGTTCCAGTATCCCGCCCGCGCGCTCGAGCGGCGCAATCGCGTCCTCGAGGCGCTGTACCGAAACGGTGACATCAGCCTCGCGAACTACCGAGAGGCGGTCGCGGTCAAAGACCTGAAGCTCAAACGGGGCAAGATCTACACGCGGATCCACGAGCCGTACTTCTTCAGCTACGTGCGCGAGGAGCTGATCCGCGAGTACGGGGCGGAGACGGTGCGGTCCGGCGGATTGCGTGTCTACACGACGATCGACCGCCGCCTCCAGCGCGCCGCGAACCGTGCGATCCGCGACCGGCTCTACTACGACGACGACCCCGCCTCGGCCGTGGTCGCGATCGACCCGCGGAACGGCGCCATCAAGGCGATGAACGCGATCACCCCAGGCCACGCAGGCAACCAGTTCAACCTGGCCGCGCAGGCCCGGAGGCAAGCGGGCTCCACGTTCAAGACGTTCGTGCTCACGGCTGCCGTCTCCGAGGGCGTGAACCCGGACTCGACCACGTACCTCTCGGCGCCGCTCCACTACCAGCCGGATCCCTACTCGGAGGCCTGGGACGTCTCGACCTACAGCCACTCGTACTCGGGCTCGATGACGATCAGAAGCGCCACGCTCGCGTCCGACAACACCGTCTTTGCGCGTCTGACGCTCGACCTCGGGCCGGAGAAGGTGGCCGCGATGGCGCATCGGCTCGGCGTGCGCTCGTCGCTGAAGACGAAGGAGGGCGCCTACGTGCCGTCGCTCGGCCTCGGCTCGATCGGCGTCTCGCCCCTCGACATGGCCTCCGCGTACGCGACGCTCGCTGCGGCCGGCATCTACTCGGAGCCGATGGCGATCCGCAAGGTGGAGCTCGCCGTCGGTGGAGAGGACAAGCAGGCCGGCTGGGGCAAGCCGCGCCGGCGCCGGGTGATCGCCGACTGGGTCGCCGCCGAGGTGACGGATATCCTCGAGGACAACATCCAGTCGGGGACCGGCGTCGCCGCGGGCATCGGCCGGCCGGCGGCAGGCAAGACCGGGACGACCGAGAATCACGCGGACGCCTGGTTCTGCGGCTACACGCCGAATCTCTCGACGACCGTCTGGGTCGGGTACCCGCAGGCGGAGATCCCGATGGAGAGCGTGCACGGGATCTCGGTCGCCGGCGGGACGTTCCCGGCCGAGATCTGGCATCTGTTCATGGAGAGCGCGATCGGCGACTCACGCGTGTGGGAGTTCGAGGAGCCGAAGCTGGAGCCGATCTGGCACCCGTTCACGCGAGGTCAGTACGCGGGCGAGGCTTCGCAGTCCTACAGCCGGTCGTACTACCAGCCGCCGGCTGCGCCGACCACGACCGCGACCCAGACGCGCAAACCGCCGCCACCCCCTCAACGGCCGCGGGAGGCCCAACCTCCACCCAAGCCTGTGCCGCCGCCTCCGCCCGAGCCGGTGCCGCCGCCTCCGCCCGCACCGTCCCCACCGCCGCCTGAGTAGGCGATCGTCCGGCCTGCTCGTCGCGGCGACCGGGCTCGTCGTGCTCGCGCTGGTCGTTGTGTGCGCCGCGGCCGCGTGGCCGTCCGACTCTCCCCTCGTGCCGCGTAACTCGGGTCATCCGGACGGCGACCCCGTTTGGGCGCGGGTGTTCCTCAGCTGTGCGTTCGGCGCTCTGGTCGTGTATGGCATCGGCCTCGCCCTCCTGGCCAGGAACCAGGCCCGGCTGGGAGTAGTTGCGGTGCTGGCAGCCGCGATCCAGCTTGCGCCGCTCGCAGCGCCGCTGCTGATCTCGACCGACGCCTGGACCTACTGGGACTACGGCCGGATCGCCGCCGTTCATGACGGCAACCCGTATCGCGATCCGCCCTCGGAGTTTCCGAACGACCCGGCCTTTCGGCACATCGGCGAGGACTGGCGCGATACGACCTCCGTCTACGGGCCCGCGTTCACACTGGCGTCCGAGCCGCTGTCTCGCGCGGCCGGCGCTTCCGAGGACGCAGCGGCCTGGATCTACAAGTCGCTCGCGGCGGTTGCGATGCTTGCGGCCACAGGGCTCGCCGCGTGGCTGGCCCGAGACAAGGCCTTCGCGTGCGCGTTTGCCGGTTGGAATCCGGTCGTGGCGCTGCACGCGGCCGGCGGGGGGCACAACGATGCGTGGGTGGCGGCGCTCGTGCTCGGAGCGATCGCGTTCGCGGCCGCCGGGCGGGGTCGGCTGGCGGGAGTCGCCTGGGCAGCAGCGGTGCTCATCAAGTGGGTGCCGGTGCTGTTTCTACCGCTGCGGATCCTCGAGGCGAGAGCGACGGGGCGGCGAATCGGCCATGCGGGCTTCGCCGGTGCGGCTATCGTCATTGCCGGGCTCGCGACCTGGCGCTACGGGCTCGAGTGGTTGAAGGCTTTCGGGCCGCTGGCCGCGAACGCCGCCGAGGAGACGAGCTATGCGATCCCGCACCGGCTACAGGACGCGGGCCTGCCGCGTGCGCTTGCGCTCGCCCTCTGCGGAGCTGGGTTCGTCGCCGGGTATGTGCTCCTGCTCCGTCAGGCGGCCGCCGGCCGGGCGCGCCTCGCGCTCACCGGAGGCCTGTTCCTGCTCGCGACGCCGTGGCTCGCGGCGTGGTACACGGCCTGGGTTGTTCCGCTCGCGGCAGCGGAGGAGGATCGCGCTGCCCAGTGGCTAGCCCTCGTGTTGTGCGCCTACCTGCTTCCGCAGGCCGTACCCGTCTGAACCGAACGGCTCCGCTCGGCTTAGCGTTCACGCGCTTAACGCAGGTACCCCCAACCTCCTCCCCACTGCGAGCCTAGCGCGGACAAACGCACGGCTCGTGCCGGCTTCGTGACAAAACCGTCACGGCCCTACGCGCCGGAAGACGAGGACGCCGTCCTCCTCGAAGACGAGCTCCCAGAAAGGGCTCCGCCGCAATCGAGCGAGGCGCACCGCCGTCGCCAGCGGCGCGACACGGTCGCCGTAACCCGGCTGGGTCTGGTCCGCTGCGACCCAATCCGCATCCTCCAGGTACGGAAAGCTCATCACGCGCCTGCGCGCCGACAGGTGGGCGCCGAGGGAGTTCGTCGTGCTGACGACTGCGTCGTCCGGGACGAGGTCGACCGCCCGCGCCGCGACACGGTCGTGCGCCGACACGTGCGAGGCATACGCCTGGAGCGTCTCGCCGCCCGCGACCTCCCGCCAGAAGGGGAGTGGCCCGAGCCGCCAGTTTGCGACCAAGGTCGCGGCAACCACGAGCCCGGCTAGGGGGACGGCCACCCCCGCCCGGCGCCGCTCGAGCGCGGCCGTGCCCAGCACGCTCGCAGCGACGAGCGCGGGAATCGCCCCCGCCGTGTAGTGGAAGTGGATCGACGTCTGGGTCGGCGTCGACGAGAGCAGGTTGACCGCGAGCTCGGGCGCGGCGACGAGCACGAGTGGAGAGAACAGGCAGAGCCCCGCGAGCGGCAGCACCAGCCCGGCGAGGTAGCGCAGGCCCCGCTCGTCGAAGGCGACGCCGAACAGCTCGCCAGGATCGGTGACGACGGTGTGCAGGATCCCGCTCGGAGAGCCGCCGATCTCGTCGTAGCGCCCGTAGAAGCTCGAGGAGGCGCCCTCGTTGAAGTGTGGGATCACGACCCCGATCGCGACGGCCGCGGCCGCCACGCCGGCGACGGCGATCGCCGCCCCCGCAGCGCGGCGGCCCCGAGCGAGCGCGTACCAGACGCCGAGTGCCGCGATCACGAGCGGGATCTCCTCCTTGCTCAGCACCGCGGCGACCGCGAACAGTGCGAACGGCAGCAGCCGGCCCTCGTCCAGGTACCAGAGCGCAAAGAGCAGGAACGGAGTGGCGAGCGCCACGGGGTGGAACTCGTTCAGCGTCAGCCACTCGACGCCCGGATAGAGGAGGTCCGCGAGCGCGACGCCGAGCGCCGCCCGTTCCGACGAGAGGTGCTTGCGGGCGAGCCAGAAGACGGGCAGCGCGCCGAGGGCGATGGCGAGCGTCTGGACGCAGAGCAGCATCGCTGGGCTCGGCCACAGCCACCAGAGCGGGGCGAAGAGCACGAGGATCGGGTCGACGTGCGCCGCGAGGCGCGAGACCTGCTCGCCCTGCAGGTCGGTGATCGCCAGTGGGTGCCCGTGCGCGGTCGCCCAGACCGCCTGCACCATGTTCCCGAGGTCGAACCGGCCCGTGTTGAACGACTCGTGGCGCAGGACGGAGAGCGCCGAGAACCCGGCCGCATATGCGCCGACGGCCGTCCAGAGCAGGCCGTTAGCGCCGCTTCGCCAGGAGGAGGTAGCCGAGGGCTCCCCGCTCGACGCCGACGAAGAGGCGATCGACCTGGAGAGCCGCCGAAAGGACGCCGAGCGCCAGCCGTTCCCAACGCCGCGGCGCCGCGCTTCCCTGCCGGTCGAGGCGTCGCTCATAGAGGTGCCGATGGTAGAGGGCCGAAACCGGGAACCCCCAGCCGACGCAGCGCACGACCCCGAAGCCGCTCTCCTCGCACGCACCGACGAGCTGCGGCTTCGTGTAGCGGCGCACGTGCCCGGCCCAACAGTCGCTCGGCCCGAAACGCGCGGGATCGGCAGGCACCGAGACGGCGAGGACGCCGTCCAGGCGCACGACGCGGGCGACCTCACGGAGCGCGGCGGAATCGTCGGGGATGTGCTCGAGCACCTCGCCCAGGACGGCGGCGTCGAACGTCTCGCCTGCGAACGGCAAGTCGGTGACGTCCGCCTGCGCGACGTCGCCGCCGACGCGCTCTTCGAGCACCGCCACCGCCGCCGGCGAGGCGTCCGCGCTCGTGACGTCGAACCCCCGTTCGGCGAGGCGGAGCGAAAACGTCCCCTGCCCGGCGCCGGCGTTCAGCACGCGCGGCCCCGGACCGCCGGACAGGAAGAGGTCGAGCAGCAGCCGCTCACGCAGCTCGTGGCGCGGCCCGACGAACTCCGGCGCCGTGCCCCACTCGTGCGCGGTCATTCGAGGAGCCCTTCGAGCAGCCCGCGCCAGCGTGCGCCCAGCACCTCCTCGCTGGCTCGGGCTTCGTACGTCGCGCGACCGCCCACGGCGAGTCGCTGACCGAGCGCCCGGTCCGAGGCGATCTGGCGGACAGCGCCCGCGACGGCGGCGGGATCGCCGGGCGGCACCAGCAGAGCGTCGACGTCGTCCGTGAACAGCTCGCGGGCGGCGGGGGTGTCCGCGGTCACGAGCGGCACGCCGCAGGCGATTGCCTGATACGCCTTGTTCGGGATCACGCGCCGGGCCTTGTCGGACGTGCCGAAGACGCCGAGCGCGCACCCCGCGCCCCAGAGCTCGCGCGGGAGCTCCTCGTAGTTCACCCAGGGGATCCACTCGACGTTCTGCGGCGCATCCGCCAGCAGGGAGTCGAGCTGGCCGCTGCCGACGATTCGGAACGGGATCTCCGGTGCGAGCCGCGCGGCGTCGAGGATCGTGTCGACGCCGTGGAGCGGGATCAGCTTCCCGACGAACAGGCAGCGAAACGGCTCGTCGGGCCGCCAGCCGGCGTGAAAGAGACGGTCCTCTGCTCCGACGAAGCAGACGTCGACACGCTCGCGCGGGATGTCGCCGACCCTGGCTAGGAAATCGCCGTTGGCCTCGGTGTCGGCGACGACGAGGTCGGCGAGCTTCAGGGCCTTCTTGTCGACGGCGGCGAGGATGCGGGCGGCGAAGGAGCGCGACTTGTAGCGCTCGCGGTCCCCGACGAACGTGTCGTGTAGCGAGACGAGCGGGTTGAAGACGAGTGGACGGCCGCCCGCGGCGCGGCGGGCGCGGGGCATGTCGAAGTGCCCCGGGTAGCCGACGAGGACGATGTCATACGTGTCGCGCGGCGGCCACCAGAGCCGCGCCTCGGCCGCGAACAGGCGCAGCGCCGCTCCGGTGCGGGCGGTCCAGTTGTTGCGGCTGCGCTCCCAGACGGGCGCGTGGCGCTCGATCACCTCGACGCCCGCGCCGCGCAGGCACGAGATGACCTGGACGTTGCGCGGGTAGTCGCGCTCGTACGTTCCGCAGTAGAGGACGCGCATTGAGGCTCGCGCCTAGCGGAGGACTTCGTCGACGTGCAGCTGCTCGCGGTCGTGCTCGCCGGCGCGCTCCTCGTGGTGGCTCGTGATCAGTTCGCTGATCAGCCCGAGCGAGAAGAACTGGAGGCCGACGACGACGAGGAGCACGCCGAGTGTCAGCAGCGGCCGGTGCCCGATCGCCTCTCCCGTCGCCTTGAGCACGGTCAGGTAGACCAGGATCGCGCTGCCGACGGCCCCGAGCAGGAGCCCGAGCCCACCGAACAGGTGCAGCGGGCGGTGCCGGTAGCGGCCCATGAAGGAGACCGTCAGCAGGTCGAGGAAGCCGCGGACGTAGCGCTCCATCCCGTACTTCGTGTGCCCGTGCGTGCGCGGCCGGTGGTTGACGGGGAGCTCGGCAACGCGATAGCCGCGGTAGTGGGCGAGCACCGGCAGGAAGCGGTGCAGCTCGCCGTAGATGCGCAGGCCGCGCAGGACCTCGGCACGGTAAGCCTTGAGGCCGCAGTTCATGTCGTGCAAGCGCAGGCCGGAAACACGGCTGGTGACTGCATTGAAGATCCGCGACGGCAGTCGCCGCCGCCAGGGATCACGACGCTTCGTCTTCCAGCCGGAAACGAGGTCGAAGCCCTCGTCGAGCTTCGCGAGCAGGCGCGGGATCTCGGCCGGGTCGTCCTGGAGGTCGCCGTCGATCGTGACGACCGTGTCGCCCTCGGCGACCGCGAAGCCCGCCGCGAGCGCGGCCGACTTGCCGAAGTTGCGTCGCAGCCGGACGACGCGGACGTTCTCCGCGGCCGCATGCAGACGCGTGAGGGCGCCGAATGACCCGTCGGCCGACCCGTCGTCGACGAAGACCGCCTCCCACGGCTCGGCGATCGGATCGAGGGCGGCCTGGAGCTCCTCGTAGAGGAGCCCGACGCTCCGCTCCTCGTCGTGAACCGGGACGACGACCGAAATCACGGCACGAGATTAGCCCGGAGGCGGCGGCAGCGGCTCTGGTGGAGGCGGCGGCGGCAGTGGCTCAGGCGGCGGCGGCAGTGGCTCCGGCGGCGGTGGCAGTGGCTCCGGCGGTGGAGGTGGAGGCGGCGGCGGAGGTGGAGGCGGAGGAGGAGGTGGCGGTGGTGGCGGCGGCGGCGGCGGTTGCGTCTGAGTGCTTGCGGTCGTCGTCTCCTCTGTCGTCGTCCCGGGCTCGGTTGTGCCGAGCGTCGTGTCCGCGGTGCTCGCCGGCGGCGGCGCCGGCGTCGGCTCCGAGCCACCCCGAGTCGCCACGAGCGCGAGCGCAACGCCCGCGGCTACGAGCAGCGGCACCGCGACCAGCGCAGCGAGCAGGATCGGGGACCGTCGCGAGGGGCGTTGTCGGAGGACGCGCGTGACGGCGGTCGCCTCGAGCGGAGCCGAGGGCGACACGACCCCGGTCGGCGCTGCCTCGTGCAGGCGCGCGAGGAGCTCCTCGCCGTTCTGTGGCCGCGCAGCTGATTCCTTGGCCATGGCGTCCTCGGCCAGCGCGGCGAGCGCGGGCGGTGCATCCGGACGCAGGCCTGCGATGGGCGGGGCCGGCTCCTCCCGATGCTGGCGGGCGACCGCGAACGCGTCGGCTGCGTCGAAGGGCAACCGCCCGGTGAGCATCCGGTAGAGCACGACGCCGAACGCGTAGACGTCGCTCGCCGCGGTGGCCGGCTCGCCTGCGGCCTGCTCGGGCGACATGTACGCGGCCGTGCCGATGAGCGTGCCGTCCTCGGTCAGCGTGTCCGCGCCGCTCATGCGCGCGACACCGAAGTCGGCGACCTTCGCGCGGCCCTCCTCGTCGAAGAGCACGTTCGACGGCTTCAGGTCGCGATGCACGACGCCCTGGCCGTGAGCATGAGTGAGCGCGGCGGCGATCTGGATGGCAATCCGCGCGGTTTCGTCGTCCGCGAGCGGCCGGCCCGAGTGCAAGCGGTCCGCGAGCGTCCCGCCGGGCAGATGCTCGAACACCATGTACGGGCGGCCGTCCTCGGACCCGAAGTCGTAGAGCAGGCAGATGTTCGGGTGCGCGAGAGCCGCGACGGCGCGCGCCTCGCGCTCGAAGCGGGCCGGGTCGGCGCGTGGACCGAGCAGCTTGACCACCACCTGACGGCCGAGCTGAGGGTCCTGCGCCAGCCAGACCTCGCCCCTGCCGCCGCTGCTCAGACGCTCGACGAGCTGGTACCGCCCGCCGATCGTGTCGGGCACCACGGCAGTAGCTTATGGCGGAGATGAGTGCTCACGGCGTCGACTTGCTCACGTTCGAAGCGGCACAGGCGCTCGTCGTCGAACGGGTCGCGCGCCTGCCCGTAGAGACGGTGCCCGTGGGCAAGGCGGCCGGTCGCGTGCTCGCCGAGCCGGCGCTTTCGGCGATAGACCTGCCGCCGTTCGACAGCTCGGCGATGGACGGCTTCGCTGTGCGCGCCGCCGACACGCCCGAAACCTTGCCCGTCGTCTTCCGCGTCGCCGCCGGCAGGCCTGCACCGCGCGCGCTCGTGCCTGGCGAGGCAATGGGGATCGCCACGGGAGGAGTGGTTCCGGACGGTGCCGATGCCGTCATCCCCATCGAGTATGTTGTCGATCATGACAACAGAGTGGAGATTCCCGACAGCGCGAGCCCCGGCGCGAACATCCGCCCTGCCGGTGGAGACGTGCGCGCCGGTGACCTGGTCGTGGCGGCCGGCACGCTCGTCGGTGCGGCGCAGGCCGGGGCGCTGGCCGCAGCGGGCATCCCGGAGGTTCGTTGCGCGCAGCGGCCGCAGGCCGCCGTGCTCGTCACCGGCAGCGAGCTGCGTCCTCCGGGAGAGCCGCTGCAGCCGGGACAGATCTACGAGGCGAACGGGCTCATCCTCGGCGCCCAGCTGGAGTCGGCCGGCGCCGTGGTCGAGCGGTTGCCTGCAGTCGCCGACGACGAGGAGTCGCACCGAGCGGCGATCTCGCACGGGTTGACGGCGGATGTGCTCGTGACGACCGGCGGGGTCTCCGTCGGGCCGCACGACCTCGTGCGCTCCGTCGAGGCCGACCTCGGGGTCGAGGAGGTGTTCTGGGGCGTGTCGATCAAGCCGGGGAAGCCGATCTCCTTCGGCGTCGGCGACGGCTGCCTGGTGTTCGGGCTGCCCGGAAACCCCGTCTCGGCTCTCGTCGGGTTCGAGCTGTTCGTCCGGCCTGCCGTGCTGGCGCTGCAGGGCGTGGCCGAACCGCTCCCCCGCTTCGAGCGGGCCCCCCTGGCGAGCCCGGTTCGCCCGAACGAGCACCGGGACGAGTTCGTGCGCGCCCGAATCGTGGACTCGGGCGACGGTGTGCACCTCGAGCCGCTCGGGGGCCGCGAGTCGCACATGATCGTCCGGGCTGCCGCCGCAGACGCCCTCCTGCTCGTTCCACGTGGAAACGACGAGCTGACCGCGGGAGCGAGCGTGCGCTTTCTGCGCTTGAGTTGAGGCCTCGTCAGCCGACGGCACGCATGGGCGCGCGGCGCTGCCGGCGTCGCCGGCCGCGGAGCACGAGCCTGCGCACGAGCGACCTGATCGGGCCGAGGGGCGGTCGCTCGGCGGCGTCGGGATACGGCGCGTAGCGGCCGGCGGCCAGCGCTGCGAGCTGCCCGGAGACCGCGAGCCAGCCGCAGAGCAGCAGCACGGACGTGAGCGGGACGTAGCCGACCGCGACCAGCTGCGCGAGGTACCACGGGGCGTCCAGGCCAAGATCGAAGCGGAGCGCAAAGGAGAGGACGAGCAGCGCCGGTCCGGCGAAGCCCGCAGCCACTGCGAGCGCCCGCAGGCCGGGATTGCGATCCCGGAGCTGTGGCAGCCAGATCCAGGCGTGGAGTGACGGAAGCACGAAGATGAGCGCGAACGGGTTGGTGGCCACGACGAGCAGGGCGATGACGGCTAGTACGAGGAGCGATGCGGTGTAGCCGGCCAGCTCCTCCTCGGCGCTCACGGTGCGCCTCGGCAGGAGCCGATCGCGCGCGACCAGCCAGGAGACGGCGAGAAAACACGTGAAAACGACCAGCCCGATCACCGGCCAGCTCGTCCCGGGCGAGCTTTCCGGCGATAGTGGCCGCGAAGCGCCTTTCTCCCAGATCCCGACGAGCGCGAAGACCACGAACAGGCCGCCCGCGAAGAGCCAGAACGCCAGGCGCGTCCGATAGCTGCGCAGCGCCGGCGCGAGGCGGATATGACGCCGGCGAGCGCGCGCGAACAGGTCGACGATCACCGCGAGACAGGGCAGCAGCGCCGCTCCGAGGATGAGGATCAGCGCCCAGCCTCGGATCGTGCGCGAGCCGAGGTAGACGTAGCTCGAGGTGCCCTGGGCGAGCTCGACCTCCTGGTCGAGGGAGCCGAGCAAGGCCTGCGCAGAGCGGCCCAGCGCGCCGAGCTGCCGCTGGTCGAGGCGATCGATGCTGTCCCCGAAGGCCGGTGGCGGCCGCGATCCGGCCGTCGTCAGCGTCAGCGCCGGAACGCCGTGGCCGACGAACGGGGCCTGCTCGTAGAGGCTGAACGGGAAGGCGAGGTCGACCAGCTGCGCGGCGGCGGACGCGTGCTCGGGCTCGACGCCGGTCTGCTCGAGGACCCGAAGCGACGCCGTTCGCACGAGTGCCGCCGCTGGCGAGCGCTGCCTGTCGCCTGCGATCTCGAGCCGAGGGGGCCCTCGACCGGCGACGGCGTCGAGGTTGACGACGGCCACGAGGTGGTCGCGGTACGGCGACTTCTCGATGAACCGCTCGGCGCCGAGAGCGCCGAAGCCGCCGCCGTCCGTCGACAGGAAGACGATCGTGTGATTCGGCCGGGGCGGGCTCGGCGGTGCGGCGGGCGCCGCGAACGAGCGGGCGATCTCGAGCATCGCGGCCGTTCCCGAGGCGTTGTCGTTCGCGCCCGGGCTCTCGCCGGTGTTGTCCCGGTGGGCCATGACGACGATCGCGTCGCCCGAGCTGCCCGCGCGGGCGGCATAAACGTTGGCGAGCGGGACCCGCCCTCGGCCCGCGATCCGCGCTTCGAAGCGGTCGGTCTGGACACGTGGAAACCCGAGCTCCGTCAGCCGGTCGGAGACCCAGCGAGTGGCGCCGGGCGCCTCCGGGGAGCCGGGCGAACGATCGGGGAACGACCTGGCGAAGTCCGATGCGACCTGACGCGCGGAGACCGCGTCGAAGGCCGGCGGCAGCTGCGGCGGCCGCAGCGCCTGAGGTCGCGCCACCGTGAAGGAGGCCGCGAGCAACGGGATGCCGACCAAGAGCCACGTGCCCCGGTACATCCGTCCGCTGACGGGGCGATCGAGCGATCCGCGGCGCGGCCGGCGCCGTTCTGAGAAGGGCGGGGACGCCGCCATGCCAGGGCTATAGTAGGTATGGCCCATTCCGAGCGCGCTCAGGCCGGCATGCCCGATTCCTCGACCATTCTCCTCGTCGACGACGAGGACTCTGTCCAGAAGCTCCTGACGTACCCGCTCGAGCGGGACGGCTTCCGCGTCGTCTCCGCGCGGGACGGCGAGGAGGCGCTCCAGCGCTTCGCGGCGGAGCCCGTCGATCTCGTCGTGCTGGACATCATGCTGCCGAAGCTCGACGGCCTCGAGGTCTGCAAGCGGCTGCGGGCGGAGAGCTCCGTGCCGATCATCATGCTGACGGCACGTGACGACGAGTTCGACACCGTGCTCGGCCTCGAGCTCGGCGCCGACGACTACATCACGAAGCCGTTCTCGATCCGCGAGTTCCGCAGCCGCGTCCGTGCTCTCATAAGGCGGGCGGGGACGGCCCACCGGGCGCGCGAGACGGGCGAGGTGCTCGAGTCGGGGCCGCTCCGCATCGACCCCGATCGGCGCACGGCCCAGCTGGACGGGAAGGCGATCGAGCTGACCTACGTCGAGTTCGAGCTGCTGCGGACGCTCGCGGCCTCACCTGGGCGCGTGTTCAGCCGCCGGGCCCTGCTCGAGGCGGTCTGGGGAGACGCCGCCTACCGCGAGCCGCGGACGATCGACGTCCACGTTCGCCACCTGCGGGAGAAGCTCGAGCGCGACCCGAGCGACCCCGACCTCATCTTGACCGTGCGAGGCGCCGGGTACCGCTTCCGAGAGCCGTGAGCCGGCTCCGCCTGCAGAGCGTCGGGGCGCAGCTGAGCCTGGCGCTCCTGCTCGTCGTCGCGGGGGCGCTCGCTGTCGTCTACCTGATCGTCGTGCCCTCGCTGGAGCGTCGGCTCGTCGACGACCGGAAGGCCGAGGCGGCTCGAGTCGCGGCGAACCTCGCGGCGAGTATCCGGACGAACCCGATCCTGCTCGACGAAAAGGTTCAGAACGCGGCTGCAGCGTCCGGTGCTCACGTCGCGGCCTTTGAGATTCTCGACGAGAACCCTTTGACGCTCAACACGATCTCGAGCGCGGGCATAGCTAATCCGGAGCCGTTCGCCAAGGATCGCATTGCGCTTGCGACTGCGAGGACGCTGGAGCCGCAGCGCGGGACGGTGGAGCGAGGCGATGTCCGCTTTGCCGAGGCCGGCGCAATCGTCGAGGACACGAACTTCCTGGTCATCGTCTCGAGCTCCCTCCGGGAGGCGGACCGGACGGTCGAGCTCGTCGAGCGCCGGATCCTGATCGCCGGGGCGCTCGCCCTGGCTCTGGCCCTGCTCGTCGGCTATGTGGCGGCGTGGATGTTCGCCCGCCGCATCCGCCGCCTCGAGCGCGCTGCGGAGCGGATCGCGACGGGTCACTTCGAGGAGCCGGTCGTGGATCCGGCCGCCGACGAGCTCGGCGAGCTTGCACGCGCGTTCGACCGCATGCGCGAGCGGCTCGCGAAGCTCGAGCGTGCCCGCCGCGAGTTCATCGCGAACGCATCGCACGAGCTGCGGACGCCGCTCTTCTCGCTCGCCGGCCACCTCGAGCTGCTCGTCGAGGAGGATCTCGACGACGCGACGCGCCGCGACTTCCTCATGGGCATGCGCGAGCAGGTCGACCGGCTGGCCAAGCTCGCAGCCGAGCTCCTCGATCTCTCGCGGCTCGATGCGGGACGGCTGCGCGTCGAGCGCATGAGCCTCGACCTGGGCCGGCTCGCCGACGTGCTCCTCGAGGAGTTCCAGCCGGTCGCGCGCGGCACCGAGCATCGGCTCGAGCTCGAGCCGGACGGCCGCGTCGCCGCACGCGGGGCTGAGCAGCGCGTGCTGCAGATCGGCCGCGCGCTGATCGAGAACGCCCTCCGCCACACGCCGCCGGGCACGACGGTGCGCATCGAGGTCGGACGTGAGAACGGCCGCGCCGTGTTCGCGGTCGTCGACGACGGGCCGGGGATCTCGCCCGAGCACGCGCCGCACGTGTTCGAGCGCTTTTACCGCGCCGACGGGGCGCTGGCCTCGGGCAGCGGCCTCGGGCTCGCGATCGCGCGCGAGCTGGCAGAGGTCATGGGCGGGGAGATCGAGCTCGACTCGCGCCCCGGCCGTACGGTGTTCACGCTGCTGTTGCCACCAGAGGCAACAGAGGTGCGCCGCTAGCAGCATTAGGTGCGCCGCTACAGTGAGACGCTCATGCGCCCTGGGGCACTTGCTGTCGTCGCGCTCGTCTGCGCCGTGCTCGGCGCGACCTCCGTGCTCGTGGTCGGGAAGGCCGCCGGGCTGCTCGACGAGAACAAGACGGAGACGATCTTCGTCCCGGCCGAGGCGCCGGACCTCGCGCTCGACGTCGCGGCCACGCCCGCCGCGCGGCCTCTGATCGGGAACCGCTTCCAGCCGGCGCGCATCTACGCCGCTCGCTCGGCCGGCGTCGTCACCGTCTACGCCTACTACGACTCGCGGGAGAGCGCCTCGCAGGGGTCGGGCTTCGTCGTCTCGCCGAAGGGCTACGTGCTGACGAGCGCGCACGTGATCACGACCGCGGGCAACGGCACCTCCGGCAAGGCAGCCGACCGCGTCTTCGTCGGCTTCAAGGACGGCGACCGCGTGCCGGCGAAGGTGATCGGCTGGGACGTCTTCGACGACGTCGGCCTCCTCCAGGTGGAGCCCGGCGCGCACTCGCTCGCCCCGGTTCCGCTCGGCGACTCCTCGAAGGTGGTCGTCGGCGAGCCCGTCGCAGCGATGGGGAGCCCGTTCGGGAACGAGGACTCGCTCGCGGTCGGGGTCGTCTCGGCGACGCGCCGCTCGATCGCCTCGCTGACGTCGGATTACCTCGTCACCGACGCGATCCAGACGGACGCACCGATCACGCACGGCAACTCGGGCGGGCCGCTCTTCGACGCCCGCGGGCGAGTGATCGGGATCAACGCCCAGATCCGCAGCAACTCTGGCGAAGCCGAGGGCGTCGGGTTCGCGATGCCGATCAACGCTGCGAGGCGCTCGATGGAGCAGCTCGTCGCCAACGGACGGGTCGTCTACGCCTACGTGGGCGTGACGACCGAGGATCTGACCCCGACGCTCGCCCGTCACCTCAACCTGCGGGTCCAGCGCGGGGCGATGATCGGGCGTGTCGAGGACGAGACGCCGGCCGACGAGGCGGGCCTGCGGGGCGGCGACCGCGAGGAGCTCTTCAACGGCCAGAGGATCAGGCGCGGCGGCGACGTGATCGTGGCCATCGACGGGGCCGCGGTCCGGCGCGCGGACGACGTCGTCCGAATCGTCGCCGAGCGACTGGCGCCCGGACAGGTTTCCAGCTTCACCGTCGTCCGCGACGGCGAACGGCGTGTCTTCCGCGTGCGCCTCGGAACGAGACCGGAAGACGCGAGCAGCGGAAGGTGAAGAAGTGGTGCACGGCGCCGCGGTTAGGGAACTCCCGGACCGGGCAAACGCCGCTTAGAGGACAGAAAGGGGGCCGCGCGCAATGAGCGTGCAGCAGACGGCTGAAGACTCCACCGCTGGCGGGAGCGTTCAGTCAGTTCGCCTGCGAATTCCCGCGAAGCCCGAGTACATCACACTCGTGCGCCTGGCCCTGAGCGGCCTCTCGCGGCTGCGGCCTCTGGACGAGGAGACGCTCGGTGACATGAAGCTCGCCGTCACCGAAGCGTGCTCGAACTCGGTCCGGCACGGATACGGAACGGGCGCCGAGGGCACCGTCGAGGTCTCCTACGAGCTTCATTCCGATCGGCTCGTCGTCGAGGTCGAGGACGACGGCCCGGGCTTCGATCCGAACAGCCCGAGGGCAGACCGGAACGGCCTCACGGAAGGCGGTCTGGGCATCGCCATCATCCGGTCGCTCGCCGACGAGTTCGAGGCCGGAGAGCGGCGTCAGGGCGGCGGCACGCGGTTACGCTTCGTCAAGTTCCTGGACGCCTAGCCGATTCTCCTGATTATCTTCGCCTGACCCCGCGTCAACACGCGCCAATGCTCCAACTCGTCAACGCCGGACACAAGTCGCTTGCCGACTATGCGTCGCTCGCGACCCGCGGGCTCATGGACGAGATCCGCCGGCTCGCGGAGCCTTTGCAGGGCAAGCGGGTCGTGCATCTGTCGGCGACCGCTTTCGGGGGCGGCGTCGCGGAGATCAACTACACGCTGATTCCGCTGATGCAGGACGCCGGGCTCGACGTCGAGTGGCGGATCATCAAAGGCGCCGACGACTTCTTCGCCGTCACGAAGACGATCCACAACGCGCTCCAGGGCGACCCGCACGGCCTGACGGCGGAGCAGGAGCAGGTCTTCCGCCGCTACACGGCGCTGAACGCCGAGGAGTTCGAGGACGAGTACGACTACGTGATCGTCCACGACCCGCAGCCCGCCGGGCTGATCGACTTCTTTCCCGACTCCGACGCGCGCTGGATCTGGCGCTGCCACATCGACCTCTCGGAGCCCAACTCCCAGGTGCTCGGGTTCCTCGCTCCGTCGCTCGAGCGCTACGACGCGACCGTCTTCCACATGCCTGAGTTCGTCCCGGCGCAGCTCAGCCTGCGCCAGGCGTTCGTCTGGCCGCCGGCGATCGACCCGCTCACACCGAAGAACATGGCGCTCTCGGCCGAGGATGCCGCCTACGTGGTCGACCAGTTCGGGATCCACGTCGAACGCCCGCTCCTGACGCAGATCTCGCGCTTCGATCCCTGGAAGGACCCGCTCGGGGTGATCGACGCCTACCGGCTCGTGCGGCAGACGCACCCGGACGTCCAGCTCGCGCTCGTCGGCTCGATGGCCCACGACGACCCCGAGGGCTGGGACTTCTACAACCGCACGGTCGCCCATGCCGCCGGCGATCCGGACATCTTCATCCTCTCGAACCTCAACAACATCGGCTCGGTCGAGGTCAACGCCTTCCAGGTGCACTCGGCCGGGGTGATCCAGAAGTCGATACGCGAGGGTTTCGGCCTCACCGTCTCGGAGGCGCTCTGGAAGGCGCGACCGACCGTCGCGGGCCGGGTCGGCGGCATCGTCGCGCAGATCGAGGACGGCGTGACCGGCTGGCTCGTGGACACACCGGCCGAGTGCGCGGACGCGTGCCGCCAGATCCTCGACGATCCCGCCGAGGCGCGCCAGCGCGGGTATCGCGGCAAGGAGGTCGTGCGGCGGAAGTTCCTCACACCGCGGCTACTCCGCGACTGGCTCGCGCTCTTCAACCGGCTCGACGGGAACGACCTCGGCGAGACCTCGCTCAACACCGTGGCGACCGCGGCCTAGTAGCTAGGGTCCCCCGAGATGAGGGATCGGCGAAAGCTGATCGTGGTGTCGAATCGCGGCCCGATCTCGTACGCGCTGAACGCGGACGGCGAGCGGGTCTCCCAGCGTGGCGGGGGCGGGCTCGTGACGGCGCTCCGGAGCCTCGTCGCACATCACGACGTGACGTGGATCGCGAGCGCGATCACCTCCGAGGACCGCGCCGTGGCCGAGGAGGCGAGCGGCGAGGCGGTCGAGGAGGTCGCCCGCGACGGCTCGCCTTACCGACTGCGCTTCGTCCCACATGACGAGGCGGCCTACGACTGGTTCTACAACGTCGTCTCGAATCCGACCCTCTGGTTCCTGCAGCACTATCTCTGGCCGTTGGCGTACGCGCCTGACATCGACCGCGGCCTCTACCACGCCTGGGACGAGGGCTACGTGCCGGTGAACAACTCCTTCGCGGACGCGGTCCTCGCCGAGCTCGAGTCCGAGCCCGAGGCGGCCGTCTTCTTCCACGACTACCACCTGTACCTCGCGCCACGGCTCGTGCGCGACCGGCGTCCCGACGCGACGCTCGCGCACTTCGTGCACACGCCCTGGCCGGAGCCGGACCTCTGGCGGGTGCTCCCGCGCGAGATCCGCCACGCGATTCACGACGGCCTGCTCGCGAACGACGTGCTCGGCTTCCAGACGCACCGCTGGCGCCGGAACTTCCTGCGCGCCTGCCGCGACCTCGTCGACGCCGAGTGCGACTTCGACTCGAGCGTGGTCAATCACGCCGGGGAGCGGACGTTCGTCGCCGCGCGCCCGATTTCGGTCGATCCCTCGGAGTTCGAGGCGCTTGCGGCGAGCGACGAGGTGCGCCGGTTGGAGGCGGACCTCGAAGAGCGCCGGCCCGAGTACCTCGTCCTCCGCGTCGACCGCACGGATCCGTCGAAGAACGTCGTGCGCGGCTTTCGCGCCTTCGAGTTCTTCCTCGACCAGCATCCGGAGATGCACGGGCGCGTCGGCATGCTCGCGCTGCTCGACCCGTCCCGCCAGGACATCCCCGAGTATGCCGAGTACCTGGGGGCGATCCAGCGCGCAGCCCGCGCGGTGAACGACCGCTTCCAGGAGGACGGCTGGACGCCGATCGACTTGCGCATCGAGGACAACTTCATCGGGGCGGTGGCGGCCTACAAGCAGTACGACGTCCTGCTCGTGAACGCGATCTACGACGGCCTCAACCTCGTGGCCAAGGAAGCGCCGCTCGTCAACGAGCGCGACGGCGTCCTCATCCTCTCCGAAAACGCGGGGGCGCACGAGGAGCTCGGCGTCTGGGCCGTGACGGTCAACCCGTTCGATGTCGAGGCGCAGGCGGAGGCGATCAACGAGGCGCTTGTCATGCCGCGGGCAGAGCGCCGCGGACGGATCGAGGCGATCCGCGAGCACGTCCACGAGCACGATGTCGCCGGCTGGCTCGAGACCCAGCTCGCCGACCTCGACCGCTGGGCCCTGCACGCAGCGCGGTGAGCGGCCTTTCGCACGTCGACGAGGAGGGGCGGCTGCGGATGGTGGACGTCGGCGGCAAGGAGGTCTCGCGCCGTCGCGCCGTGGCGCGCGCCACGCTGCGGGTCGCGCCCGAGACGGCCCGGCGCCTGCGGGAGCTCCCCAAGGGCGACGCCCTCGCGGCCGCGCAGCTGGCCGGGATCATGGCCGCGAAGAAGACGAGCGACCTGATCCCGCTCTGCCACCCGTTGCCGCTGACGCACGTGGACGTGTCGCTCGAGGTCGGGGAGTCGGCGGTCGAGATCGTCTGCTCCGTGGAGACGACCGCGCAGACCGGGGTCGAGATGGAGGCGCTGACCGGTGCCTCGGTCGCGGCTCTGACCGTCTACGACATGGCGAAGGCGATCGACGACGGCATGGCCCTCGAGGAGCTGCGGCTGCTCGAGAAGACGAAGTCCGCCGCATGAGCGGCGTGTCCGCGAAGCGGACCGGTGGAGGGGGTCTGGGGGAACCGGGAGGTTCGCCCAGCTCCAACCGAGCCGCGGTGCTCACCGTCTCGGACGGGGTCGACATGGGTACCCGGGAGGATG
>JBKPFP010000013.1:0-9426 GCA_046744435.1 Actinomycetota bacterium
CGTCAGGTGCTCGAGGACGATCTCGGCCATCGGTGTCCTTTCCGTTGATGCTCCCCCGCTTCCGGGGGCCGATGAGCAAGCCAGGGTAGGACGCAGGAAGCCCCCATGCTAGTCAGCGTGGGGGCGACTGAGGACACCGCCTGGCGCCGCTCAGCGGCCGCCGGAAGCGATGGGTTCATTGCCGGGAAGGGCACTAGCCTTTCAGCGCTCCGGCGAGCAAGCCGCGCACGAAGTAGCGCCCGAGGATGATGTAGACGACGAGCGTCGGCAGCGACGCAAGCAGTGCGGCCGACATCTGCAGGTTGTACGTGGACACGAGCGACCCGGCCGCGTTGTTGACGGCCACCGTGACCGGCCACTTGTCCGGGTCGGTGATGATGAAGACCGCGAAGAGGAAGTCATTCCAGATCGACGTGAACTGCCAGATCGCCGTGACGACGAACGCAGGCGCCGAGAGCGGCAGCACTACCGACCAGTACGTTCGCAGCATGCCGGCCCGGTCCATGCGCGCCGCCTCCATCAGTTCCTCCGGGATCGTGGCGTAGTAGCTGCGGAAGATGAGTGTCGTGATTGGAATCCCGTAGACGATGTGTGCGAAGGCGAGGCTAGGGATCTGGTCGGGGAAGTGAATGTCGGACAGGAGCGTCGTCAGCGGGATCATCACTGCCTGGTAGGGAATGAACAGCCCGAACAGGAAGAGGGTGAAGACGACGTCCGCTCCGGGGAAGCGCCACTTCGAGAGCACGAAGCCGTTCAACGAGCCGAGGATGGTCGAGATGACGGTCGCCGGGATGACGAGCTTGAACGTGTTCGTCAGGTTCGGCGACAGCCGGTCCCATGCTTCCCGCCAGCCATCGAGCGTCCAGGTGCTCGGCAGCGACCAGGCGTGGGCGGGATCCGTTTCGGCCGCCTCCTTGAAGCTCGTCACGACGGCGACGTAGAGCGGCGTCAGGATGAGGACGACGAAGAAGATGATCGCGCCGTACTTGAGTAAGCGGGCCGTCGTCCGGCTCACACGCCTGCGACCGAGGCGCACGGGCGCCGGAATCGGAGGCGCCGGTGTCGTCGTCGCGGTACTCACACTCGTTGCTCTCCCGTGCGGATCGAGTAGACGAGGTACGGGATGATCAGGATCGAGACCCCGATCAGCAGCAGCGTCGCGATCGCCGCCCCTTCCGCGTAGTCGCGCGCGTCGAAGATGAGGATCCACATGTAGACGGCCGGCGTCTGCGTGATCAGCTGCTTGCCGCCGATCGCAACGATCAGGTCGAACACCTTGACCGAGATGTGGCCGAGGATGATCAGTGCGGAGAGTGTCACGGGCCGCAGGTACGGGAAGACGACGTGCCGGTAGACGCGCCACTCCGACGCGCCGTCCATGCGCGCAGCCTCGCGTAGCTCCTCGGGCACGCCGCGGAAGCCCGCGAGGTAGAGCGCCATGACATAGCCCGACAGCGCCCAGATCGCGGGCATGGCTATCGCCGCCATCCCCCACTTCTCGCCGAGATACCAGTCGTTGGCGAGGAAGCCGACGCCAAGCTTGTCGAACGCGACGTTCAGCCCGCTGGCCCGGTCGCCCGGGGCCGGGTTCATGAGCCAGCGCCAAACGACGCCGGCGGCAATGAACGAGATCGCGAGGGGAAAGATGTAGACCGCGCGGAAGAAACCCTCGCCGCGCACGCCTTTCTCGAGGAGGAAGGCGAGCAGCAGGCCGAAGAAGAGCGTGCCCACGATGAACGTCCCGGTGAAGACGAGCAAGTGGTTGACGCTCTCGTCCCATGCCGGGTCTGCGTTCAGGTCTCGGTACGCGGCCAGACCCGCCCAGCCCGAGGTCTGCTCGGCCTGGCGCCAGTCGCTGAGCGAGACCTTGACGTTCCAGCCGATCAGGCCGTAGACGAAGACGGCGATGAGCACGATCGACGGGGAGACCAGGAGCAATCCCGGTCCCCACCGTCGAACGTTTCTCAAGTCTCGCCTCCTTGCACCTCAGGCGTGACTATTTCAGTGTCGTAACCGCTACGTGGCCCTCTTCTTCGCCGCCGCCTCCAGCGCGTCCTGGAAGCGCTCGACGTTCTTGTTCTGCAGGAAGAGGCCAAGCGCGGTGTCGATGTCCTTGTACCAGGCACCCGGTGCCACGACACCGTGCGCGAGCGAGCCCGCGAGCCTGTTCGTCTTCCACTGCACCAACGCCCACTTCAGGTACGGGCCGTACAGCCTGGGATTCGCGTCCGTCCTGGCCGGGATCGAGCCCTTGACCGGGTTGAACTGGTCCTGCGCCCGCTTGCTGCCCAGGAAGCCGAGCCACTTCACGGCCGCCGCACGGTGCGGCGCACCCTTGGGAAGCGTGAAGCTGTCGGACAGCCAGTCGTAGACGCCGGCCGTGCCCGGAACAGGCGCCCAGTTGTAGTCCACCTTGGGCTTCAGCGCGAGGTTTCCACCTGACTTCGTCCCGCTGAAGTACCCGTCCTGCCAGTCGCCCATGATGTTGAAGGCGGCCTTGCCGTCGGCGACGAGCTTGCCGGCGTCCTGCCACGTCAGCGACGCTGCGTCCGAGTTCGTGTAGGTGAGCAGCGTCTTGTAGCGGTTGAGCGCGAGCGTGACGCCTGCGTTCGACCAATTGGCGCCCTTCTTCCAGAGCGCCGCCCAGCGAGTCGGCCCGATCGTCGCGATCATGACCGTCTCGAGCAGGTGCACCGAGGTCCACTGCTCGCCCATCGAAAGCGGAATGACGTCGGCGGCTTTCGCCTTGTCCAGGGCAGCGATGAACTGCGCCCAGGTCTTCGGGGCCGTGGTGATGCCGGCCCTCCGCAAGACCTTCGGGTTGTACCAGAGGATGTTTGCGCGGTGGATGTTCACCGGCACCGAGTAGATATGGCCCTTGTACGTGATCTGGTTCAGCAGCTGCTTCGACATCGCTCTCCGGAAGCCGTACTGCCGGTAGACGAAGTCGATGGGCAGGATCTGCTTTGCCGTGATGTAGTCGCGAAGCTCTGCGCCTGCGTGCCCCTGGAACGAGTCCGGTGGCTTGCCCGCCGCGAGCCGCTGGGCCAGCACGGCCTTCGCGTTCGAGCCCGCGCCGCCGGCGACGGTCTCGTTCTTGAACTTGCAGTTGGGATTGTTGCGGTTCCAGGTTCCGATCAGCTTCTGGAGCCCGGCGGCCTCACCACCGCCGGTCCACCAGGAGAAGACCGAGAGCCTGCACGTCGCCTGCGCACCGCTCTTCCCTGCCGGCTCCGCGTTGACGGCGGCCGGAATGAACAACAGTGCGATCGCGCCGAGCAGTGCTCCTCTCATCGCCGTCACGCGCAGCTCACGCTTGCGCCGACGGCCGATCCAAATCCGGGGCATTTGCGCCCTCCCTCACTCTCGAAGACGTACCCTCCTGATGCAGTCATATAGACGCTACAGGAGCCGGTCAAGCGGCTGAGCGAGCTCTCGCGCCCCGTCGGATGCGGCACAGACGTACGCGGTGCCGTGATCGCCGTAGTCGCGGACGACGGCTGGTCCGAGTTCGTTCGCCTCGTCGGCCGGCGCTAGGGCCACGATCGATCCTCCAAAGCCCCCGCCGGTCATGCGCGCGGCGACTGCGCCGTGAGCGTAGGCGAGGTCGACGAGGCGATCGAGGGCCGGGATCGTCACCTCGAGGTCGCGGCGCAGGCTCTCGTGGCCGGCACGGAAGAGCTCGCCGAGGTCGTCGAGCCTCCGGGCGCGGAAGGCTTCCACGACCTGCCGCACACGGACGTTCTCGGTCTCGACATGGCGGCGGCGGCGGGCGAGGGTGTCGGTGAGTGGGCCGGTCGCGCTCAGCGCCTGCTCGAGCTCGCGCTGGCGGGTCGCATAGGCCGAGCTCTCGAGGTGGCGCGAGATGCCGGAGTCGACGATCACGACCGCGAGCTCCTCGGGCAGCTCGACCAGCTCGTGCTCGAGCGAGCCGGTGTCGAGCAGAAGCGCGTGGCCGGCCCGGCCGAGGAGCGACGCGGCCTGGTCCATGATCCCGCAGGGGACGCCGACGGCCCTGAGCTCGGAGCGTTGCGCCGCCTGCGCGAGCGCCATGAGCTCGAGGTTGAAGTCGGCGACTGCGCAGAGCGCGACTCCTACGGCGACCTCGAGCGCGGCCGAGGACGAGAGGCCAGCGCCGCCAGGCAGCGTCGAGCTGACGCGGCCCTCGAGCCCGACGGCTGGGCGGCCGAGCAGGGCGAGCTCGACGGCGACCGCGGCGACATAGCGGCCCCAGCCGCCGCCCTCGAGCCCAGTGCCGTCGGCCGCGAGCCGCGCGGGCTCGTCGTAGCCGTCCGACTGGAGGCTGATGCGCTCGGCGGGCGCGGCGTCGATGCGAACGCCGAGGTCGAGCGCGACAGGCAGGACGAGCCCGCCGGCCAGGTCGGTGTACTCGCCGATCAGGTTGACCCGGCCGGGCGCCCAGAAGCTCCGTTCCCCTGTGCCCACTCGCCGAACGTATTCTCGCGCCGTGGCCGCGACCCGCTGGGGCATCCTCTCGACCGCGCGCATCAACCGGGCCGTGCTCGACGGCGCGCGCGAGTCGGATGCGGTCGAGGTCGTCGCGGTCGCGAGCCGCGACGGGGCGCGCGCGGAGGCGTATGCCCGCGAGCACGGCATCGCCCGCGCCCATGGCTCGTACGAGGCGCTGCTCGAGGACGACGGGGTCGACGCGGTCTACATCTCGCTCCCGAACTCGCTGCACCACGACTGGACGCTGCGCGCGCTGGCGAGGGGGAAGCACGTGCTCTGCGAGAAGCCGTACTCGCGCCGGCCGGCCGATGTCGAAGAGGCGTTCGACGCCGCCGACCGGACCGGCCTCGTGCTTTCGGAGGCGTTCATGTGGCGCCACAACCCGCAAACGCGCCGGCTGGTCGAGCTGCTCCCGGAGATCGGGGAGCTGCGGGCGGTGCGCTCGGCGCACGCGTTCCCGCTGACGGACCCGACGAACGTGCGCCTGATCGCCGACCTCGACGGCGGCGGGCTGATGGACGTCGGCTGCTACTGCGTCAGCGCGTCGCGGTTGTTCGCCGGGGAGCCGGAGCGAGTCTACGGCGAGCAGGTCGTCGGCCCGACCGGCGTCGACGTGCACTTCACGGCCACGCTTCGGTTCTCGGGTGACGTGATCGCGGAGTTCGCGTGCGGCTTCGACTTCACTCAGCGCGAGCTCGAGGCGATCGGCACCGAAGGGACGCTCAAAACCGTCGACCCGTTCACGTTCAGCCGGGGCGGGGTCTATCTCAACGGCGAGGAGATTCCTGTAGCGCCCGAGGACCCGTACAAGCTCGAGCTCGAGAACGTCTCGGCGGCGGCGAGAGGCGAGGCGCCGCTCCTGCTCGGCCGCGAAGACGCCCTCGGCCAAGCGCGCGCGATCGAAGCCCTGTACGGGTCGGCAGACAAGGCGCAGCCAGTCGACCTCTGACCCGCGCGGCCCTGTCCGGTGCCTGGCACCGGACGTGGCTCAACCGAGCAGGGGGGTGACTCGCGCGGACAGCTCGCGGGCGTACGGGTCTCCGTCGAACGCGTGCGTCGGGTGCGTCGGCAGCACGTGCTCGACGACCTTGCCGCCCGTGCGCAGGTAGACGCCGGGGTAGATGCTCGCCTGCGAGTCCATCTCGATCGCAACCGCGACCGCGTCCGGGCCGCTCTGGTCGACGAAGTGCTCGAGCGGCACGATGCCCTCGTCGCGCACCTCTCCGCCCAGCCTCAAGACACGCGTGAGATAGCCCTTCTGGATCCAGAGCTCGGGAGCGCAACCCAGCTCGCGGAGTAGGAACGGAACCACCTGGTCGCGCGCCACCACCGGCTGCTCGACGGTCACCCCGAAGCGCGTCTCCGCCAGGTGCCGCGCGAGCACGCGCGCGTTGTAGCGGAACCCGTTGACCGAGGTCGAGTTGCTCGCCAGCCCCTGCTTGCGCAGTCCGGGCGCGCCCTGTGTCGCGTTGCCGGCGAAGTAGATCCCAGGCACGGAGACGCTCTCGAAGAACGGCGTCTGGGCGGGAATGCGGCCGTCGTTGACCGTCGCCACGCCGATCCGCGGCAGGTCGCCGAGCGGTGTGCGGAAGCCGGTCGCGATCACCACCTCATCCACGTCGAAGATCAGCTCGCCCTTCCAGGTCGTCCCGTGCGTGCGAACGTGGAACCCTCCATCCCGCCGCTCGATGCCCTCGATCGCAGCGTCGATCACGTACGCACCCGAGCCGCCGCGCGAGTACTCGTCCAACGGCTGCAGATACCGGACGCGAAGCGGTGAGCGGCCGAGGACGCTGATATCCGCGGGCCGAGGCGAGGCGAGCACGATCTTGCTCGCCCACGGCAGCAGCCCGTACGCGACCTCGAAGCCCGAGTTCCGCTTGCCGACGATGAACACGCTCTTGCCCTGATACTCGGCTGCGTTGCGCGTCTCCGCGTAGTGCGGCGCGTGCTCCACGCCGGGGATGTCCGCCTTCCAGGGCTCGGTCACGCCGAGCGCGAACACGGCTGCGCGGCACCGGTACTCGCCGTCCGAGGTCTCGAGGACGAAGCCGCCGTCCTCGCGTCGCGTCCCCTCCCAGCGGCAGCCGTAGCGGACGGCCAGCCCCGCGCGCTCGGCGAACGCGACGAGCGCACCTTCCATCTCCTGCCTCGAGGGGACGTCGAACGTCCGGTCCATCAGCTGCGGGACGAGCGCGCGCAGCTCCGGCTCGTCGCAGACGAGGCTGTTGTGGTCGTACCACTCGTACTCGCGCGAGTCGCGCGGGTAGGGCGCATCGGGCTTCGTCCAGCTGATCAGGCGCTCGAACGTCGGGAAGCGGCGGAACATGCCGCCGGGCGCCTCGTCCGCCGAAAGCACGGCGTGCTGAACGCCGAGCCGCCTCAGGCAGTAGCTCGTCTGCAGCCCACCGGGACCGCTACCGACGACCACGACGTCGTAGTCGCCGGGCGGGAAGTGGCGCTCGTCTACGACCGCCACTCGAGCGCCGAGCGCAGCCTGCGCGTCTCGGCCTTCAGCAGGCGCAGGAGCAGCGGCGGCCGCTCGAGCAGGAACGGCTCGAGATCGGGGCCGGACACGACCACGCAACGGAGCATCGTCTTGGCGACGACGTCGGCCGTCGGCGCCTCACCGCCCAGCGCCGAGACCTCGCCGAAGAAGTCGCCCGGGCCGAGCGTCCACGGCTCCTCGCCGTCGATCTCGATCGCGGCCGACCCTTCGAGGATGACGTAGAAGCCGCTGCCGCTCAGGCCCTGCCGCAGCACGCGCTGCCCCTCCGCGAAGACCTCCTCCTCGACGGTGTGCGCGACGGACTCGAGCTCGGGCCGGCTGAGGTCCGAGAAGAGCGTCAGCTGCGCGAGGCTGTCGACGAGGTCGGAGCGCGCGGCCATCGAGCCCGTACGCTACTGCGCGCCGCCGGGATTCGCCCGACTCAGAAACGGGCAAGCCCCAGTTGGTGACCGAGCCGACCGAGACACCCAAGCGCCTCTTCCGCCGCGCGGCCCGCGGACGCGATCCGCAGACCCCGTTGCTGGTCATCTCCGGGGTGACACTCGTGATTGCCGTCGTCGTCGCCATCCTGGTGGCGGTCGCGCTCGTCCTTTACTTCACGATCTAACGTTCGAGCTCGAAGACCAGCTCCAGGCCGTCCTCGTCGTCCATCGCCTGGCCGGTCTGGGTGAAGCCGAGCTTGCGGATGATCGCCAGCGACGGCTCGTTCGTCGGCGCCGACGACGCGAAGAAGTGGCGCACGCCGCGCTCCTCGGCCTTCCGGAGCAGCTCGGTCGCCGCCGCCGTCGCGTGACCGTGCCCGCGATACGGCGCCTCGATTGTGTAGCCGATCTCGACCGCCTCCGGATAGCTCCTCGCGTTGACGCCCGGCGGCCCGTGGTAACCGGCGTGGCCGATCATCATGCCGTCGAGCACCACCGCGTGCGGGCACCACTCCTGGAAGCGCGGGTCCTGCCGCATCTGCCGCAGGCGCAGCGTGAAGAAGCGCAGGCCGCCATCGCGCGGGAAGCCGTCGGGCAGCTCCGCGCCGATCAGCGCGGCAGCCTCCTCGCGCCGGTCCTCGAGCACCGCCTCGAGGAACTCGGGGGTCATCGGCCGGAGCTCGATCAAGTGCAGTCGGCGTCCGGCCGCATCGGCAGCCGCCCCAGGAGCTCGGCGAGCTGCTCGAGCTCGCCCTCCGAGTAGCGCTCGGCCAGCAGCGCGCGCACGCTGGCCAGGTGTGTCCGCGACGCCTCGCGGAGCTTCTGGCGACCGTCGTCCGTCAGCACCGCGTACGTCACTCGCGCGTCGGACTCGCACTCGCCCTTCCGCACGTAGCCGGCCCGCTCGAGACCGTCGAGCAGGCGCGTGATCCCCGAGGCTGTGAGCAGAACCCGCTCGGCGAGCTCCGAGCGCATGAGCCCGTGCTCCGGCCCGCGCCGCAGCTGGGCGAGGACGTCGAAGTCGTTCAGCGTCAGTCCGTGCGTCTCCAGCAGCTCGGCGTTGAACTCGCGCGTCACGGCCGCATGCGCGCGCAGGAAGTTGATCCACGCCTGGAGGTCGGTGCCTTGTTGTGTGCGGGTTACTTGACTACTCAAGTTTTCTTGCTAGATTGTTGACCGCTCAAGTATATCAGCGAAGGGAGAGCATCTATGTCCTCAGTCCAGACCGAACAGAGCCAGCTCATTCCAGCAGGAACCTGGGCTGTCGATCCAGTCCACTCGAAGGTCGGCTTCGACGTGCTCAGCCTCGACACCCACGTGGCGGCGATCAGCGGCCGCTTCACCGAGTTCGAGGGCACGCTCACCGGCGGCGACGAGCCGAAGCTCGCCGGCGTCGTCCGGACCGCGAGCCTGAACACCGACAACGAGCAGCGCGACGCCGACGTGCGATCCGCGGACATGCTCGACGTCGAGCGCTTCCCGGAGATCCGCTTCGAGTCGACCGCGGTCGAGCACCTCGAGGGCGACCGCTTCAAGGTCCGCGGCGACCTGACGATCAAGGAGACGCCGGTCCCGGTCGACCTCGACGCGCGCCTACGCGGCACCGGTACCGACGCCTGGGGCAGCGAGAAGATCGCGGTCCGCTTCGACGGCCTCATCCAGTGGGGCCCGACCCGCGTCGAGCTGACGGCGGAGATCTCGGCAGCGCGCCAGTGAGCAAGCCGCTCCGGATCGTCGCCATCTCCGGCAGTTTGCGGGAGCGCTCGTTCAACCGGGCGCTCCTGCGAGCCGCGGCCGAGCTGGCCCCTCCCGGCATGGAGCTCGTCGAGTTCGACATCGCCCAGCTCCCGCACTACGACGGCGACGTCGAGGCGGGCCCTGGGCACGAGACGGTCGACGAGCTCCGGGCCGCGGTCCGCGACGCGGACGGGCTGCTGCTGGCGACGCCCGAGTACAACCGCGGCACCTCGGGCGTGCTCAAGAACGCGATCGACTGGCTCTCGCGCCCCGCGCTCGTCTCCGTCC
>JBKPFP010000130.1:0-3135 GCA_046744435.1 Actinomycetota bacterium
CTCCGGTCGGCCGAGCTCGTCGAGCCGCCGGTCCGCCTCGGTGTCCACCCGCGAGACGAAGAAGCTCGCCACCGACGCGACCTGCGACGGATCCCCACCCGCCGGATCCCCACCCGCCTCGACGAGGCGCTCGAGACCGCGGATGTAGGCCTCCGTCACCTCGACGTAGCGGTCGAGGCCGAAGATGAGCGTCACGTTGATGTTGCGGCCGCGGGCGATCATCTCCTCGATCGCGGGCAGGCCGGGGGCCGTGCCCGGGATCTTGACGTAGAGATTCGGCCGGTCGATCCACTCGTGGAAGCGGGTCGCCTCGTCGATCGTCGCCTCGGTGTCGTAGGCGAAGTTCGGGTCGACCTCCATCGAGACGTAGCCGTCGAGACCGTTCGTCGCGTCCCAGACCGGGCGCAGGAGGTCGCAAGCCTCCTTGATGTCCTGCGCGGCGAGCTGGAGGAAGACCTCCTTGAGGTCGTCCTCGCCGTTCAGCACCTCGCGGAGCTGCTCGTCGTACCACTCGCCCTGGGACATCGCCTTCTGGAAGATGGTCGGGTTCGAAGTCACGCCGACGACGGCGTCCTCCTCCATCATCCGCGCGAGCTCGCCCGTCTCCAGCCATTCGCGCGAGACCGAGTCGATCCAGACCGACTGTCCGAGCTCGGACAACTGGTGAAGTCGTGACCTAGCCATGTGCCCTCTCCAATTCCCTCACCTTCTGAAGCCTACGCACGTAGCGCTCCCCTCCGTCGAAGCGCGCGCCGAGAAACGTGCGGATCAGCTCGCCGGTGAGCTCGGGGCCGACGACCTCGGAGCCGATGCAGAGCACGTTCATGTCGTCGTGCTCGACCCCCTGGTGCGCCGAGTACGTGTCGTGGCAGGTCGCCGCGCGGATCCCGGTGATCTTGCTGGCGGCGACCGAGGCGCCGACGCCGGAGCCGCAGACGAGCACAGCGCGCTCGGCCCTGCCGCTGAGAATCGCGTCGCCGACCTCGCGCGCCTTGTCCGGGTAGTCGATCATCGGCTCCGGGACCTCGACTCCGAGGTCGACCGGCTCGTGCCCAGCCTGCGCGACCTCCTCGAGGACCCGTGCCCGCAGCTTGACCCCCCGATGGTCGAACGCGACGGCAACCCGCATCGAGAAGTTACGTTACACGGATGGACGAGGCTGACCTCTGGCGTGAACTAGGCCAGCAGCTGCGCGTCGACTCCGTCCGCGCGGCCGCCGTCACCAAGTCCGGCCACCCGACTTCGTCGATGTCCGCGGCCGACTTGATGGCCGTCTTGCTCGCGAAGCATCTGCGCTACGACTTCGACCACCCCGAGGACCCGAGGAACGACCACCTCGTCTTCTCGAAGGGGCACGCGTCTCCGCTTCTCTACTCGCTCTTCAAGGCCGCCGGCGCGATCACGGACGAGGAGCTGCTCACGTTCCGCAAGTTCGGCAGCCGGCTCGAGGGCCACCCGACCCCGATCATCCCCTGGGTCGACGTCGCCACCGGCTCCCTCGGCCAGGGCCTCCCGTACGGAGTCGGCATCGCCCTCGCCGGCAAGCGCCTCGACCGGCTTCCGTATCGGGTCTGGGTGCTCTGCGGCGACAGCGAGATGGCCGAGGGCTCGGTGTGGGAGGCGTTCGAGCACGCGGCCTACGAGGGGCTCGACAACCTGACGGCGATCATCGACGTCAACCGGCTCGGCCAGCGCGGCGAGACGATGCACGGCTGGGATCTCGACTCGTACGTGACTCGCGCCGAGGCCTTCGGGTGGCACGCGATCGCGATCGACGGACACGACGTCGAGGCGGTCGACGACGCCTACGCCGAGGCGGCGGCGACCGAGGGCCGTCCGACCGTCATCGTCGCCAAGACGGTCAAGGGCAAGGGCGTCAAGACAGTCGAGAACGTGGAGGGCATGCACGGCAAGGCCCTCGACGATCCCGAGGAGGCGATCGAGGAGCTCGGCGGGATCCGCGACCTGACCGTCGAGGTGTCGAAGCCGGACTTCGAGGGCGAGCCGCACGTGTTCGAGACGACGGGCTCGCCGGAGCAGCCCGCCTACGAGGTCGGAGCGGAGGTCGCCACGCGCAAGGCCTACGGCGACACGCTCGCCGCGGTCGGTGGCGACCGGGGCGACGTCGTCGCTCTCGACGGCGAGGTCTCGAACTCGACGTACGCGGAGATCTTCGCGGCCGCCCACCCCGACCGGTACTTCGAGATGTTCATCGCCGAGCAGCAGATGGTCGCAGCCGCAGTCGGGATCCAGGTGCGCGGCTGGAAGCCGTTCGCGTCGACCTTCGCCGCCTTCTTCACGCGCGCGTACGACTTCGTGCGCATGGCCGCCGTCAGTCGCGCGAGCATCAAGCTCTGCGGCTCGCATGCCGGGGTCTCGATCGGCGAGGACGGGCCGTCGCAGATGGGCCTCGAGGACCTCGCGGCTTTCCGTGCCGTCCACGGCTCGACGGTGCTCTACCCCTCCGACGCGAACCAGACGGCCAAGCTCGTGGAAGCCATGGCTGATCTGGACGGGATCGTGTACCTGCGCACGACGCGGGCAGCGACGCCGGTCATCTACGAGGCGGGCGACGAGTTCCGGGCCGGCGGCAGCGCCGTCGTCCGCTCGTCCGACGACGACGAGGTGACGATCGTCGCGGCCGGCATCACCCTCCACGAGGCGCTGAAGGCCGCGGACACGCTCGCCGGCGAGGGGCTCAGCGCCCGTGTGATCGACCTCTACTCGGTCAAGCCGGTGGATGCCGAGACGCTCCGCCTCGCAGCCGAGACGACCGACGGCAGGTTCGTCGTCGCCGAGGACCACTGGCCCGAGGGTGGGCTCGGCGAGGCGGTCCTGTCGGCGTTCGCCGACGCCGAGGAGCGACCGCGTGTAATTCACCTGGCCGTGCGCGAGATGCCGACGTCGGGCAAGCCCGCTGAGCTGCGGGCGGCCGCGGGCATCGACGCCGAGCACATCGCACAGGCCGCACGGCAGCTCGTTGTGGCACCTGTCCGCGCTTGAGACCGCTCGACCGGTCGGTCGCCGTCAGCGATACAGAGCTCGCCCTGCGCGAATGGGAGGCGGACGGTCCGCCGATCCTCTTCTGGCACGCACTCGGCGACCACTCGAGCATGCAGATGGTCGAGGCCGCGC
>JBKPFP010000255.1:0-1107 GCA_046744435.1 Actinomycetota bacterium
GCACTCGCGTTGCAGCCCCACGCCCTGCGCGTCGCTGATCACCGCCGGGTTGGTCGTGTCGATCCCGATTCCGGCCGGAACGGTCACGCGCTCGCCGTTGAAGAAGACATCGAGGTGCGCGTGCACGTGGTACTGGAGGAATTCGGCGCGCTCGGGCACGAGTCCGGCCTTCCTCGTGAGTTCCATCGGGTTCGGCGGAGCGGGCCAGTCCGGGGGCGAGCCCTCCGCTTCGTTGCCGCCGCCGCCGCCGCATCCGGCGAGCGCAAGCAACACGCACGCGGCCGCGATCCGGGACGCCATGCGGCAACTGTATCCCCGCCGCGCTACGCTGACCTCGTCATGACCGAGGTCGCACAGGCTCCGGAGCAGCCTGACGAGCGCGAGCTCAGGCGGATCAGCCACTGGATCGGCGGCACGCTCGTCGCCGGCGAGTCGGGGCGCAAAGGTCCCGTCTTCAACCCCGCGCTCGGCGTGCAGACCGGCGAGGTCGACTTCGCCTCCGTCGAGGAGGTCGGCGCCGCGGTCGCCGCTGCGAAGGAGGCGTTCCCGGCCTGGCGCGCGATGTCGCTCTCGCGGCGGCAGGAGCTCATGTTCCGCATCCGCGAGCTCGTCCACAACCGGCTCGACGAGATCGCGAAGATCCTCACGGACGAGCACGGCAAGGTCTTCACGGACGCGAAGGGCGAGGTGCAGCGCGGGCTCGAGGTGATCGAGCACGCCTGCGGGATCCCGACGCTGCTGCGCGGCCACTTTTCCGAGCAGGCCTCGACCGGGATCGACGTCTACTCGATCCGGCAGCCGCTCGGCGTCGCGGCAGGGATCACGCCGTTCAACTTCCCGGCGATGGTGCCCATGTGGATGTGGGCGCCCGCGCTCGCGTGCGGGAACACATTCGTGCTCAAGCCGTCCGAGAAGGACCCGTCCGCCTCGCTCTACGTCGCCGAGCTGCTCAAGGTGGCCGGCGTCCCCGACGGCGTCTTCAACGTCGTCCACGGCGACAAGGTCGCGGTCGACACGATCCTGGACTCGCCCGACGTCGCCGCGGTGTCCTTCGTGGGCTCGACCCCGATCGCCCGGTACATCCACGAGCGGGGCACGGCGAACGGC
>JBKPFP010000199.1:0-2237 GCA_046744435.1 Actinomycetota bacterium
GTGACCCCTTCTCCACGGGGAGGGGTTCATCGGGCTCAAACCCATGACATTCATCAGCGTCGGCTCGTCACGCGCAGGCCGCAGGCTCGAGTCCGGTCGGCCCCGTAGTTCCGACACGTTGCCCAACTCGGCGTTGAGCCGGAAGCTGTCTTCCTCCTTGCGGTCGGGCGTCTTAGACTCGTCTTCGTGGCGACCTGCCCTTCCTGCGGGAAGGAGCTCCCGGGCGAATTCCCGTTCTGTCCGTTCTGCACGGCGCCTCTGACCGAGCAGTCGTCGGCCTCTGTTCACGAGGAGCGGAAGGTTGTGAGCGTCCTCTTCTGCGACCTCGTCGGCTTCACCGCCGCGTCGGAGGCCGCGGACCCGGAGGACGTTCGCTCCCGCATCCGCCCCTACCACGCCCGCATGCGACTGGAGATCGAGCGGTATAGCGGCACGGTGGAGAAGTTCATCGGAGACGCCGTCATGGCCGTCTTCGGAGCGCCCGTCGCGCACGAGGACGACGCCGAGCGCGCCGTCCGCGCCGGCCTCCGCATCCTCGAGGCGATCGACGAGCTGAACGAGGCCGACCCCGGGCTCTCGCTGCAGGTCAGGATCGGGATCAACACCGGCGAGGCCGTGGTCGCGCTGGGAGCGAAGCCGGAGGAGGGCGAGGGCATCGTCACCGGCGACGTCGTCAACACCGCCTCCCGCCTGCAGGGGGCGGCGCCGGTGAACGGGATCGCCGTCTCCGAGCAGACGTACCGGCAGACGGAGCGCACCTTCGACTACGAAAAGCTCGAGCCGGTGCCGGTGAAGGGCAAGACGGAGCCGCTCGCCCTCTTTCGCCCGCTCCAGCCCCGCGCCCGCTTCGGCTCCGACCTGACCCGCGCACACGCGACCCCGCTCGTCGGCCGCGAGCTCGAGAAGCCGCTGCTTACCGGTACCTTCGAGCGCTCGGCGCAGCAGCGCTCCTGCCAGCTGGTGACGATTGTGGGCGAGCCGGGGGTGGGCAAGACGCGCCTCGCCGCCGAGCTCTTCCACTACCTGGACGATCGTCTTGGCCTCGTCCGCTGGCGCCAGGGGCGCTGCCTTCCCTACGGGGAGGGGATCGCCTTCTGGGCGCTGGGGGAGATCGTGAAGGCGGAGTGCGGGATCCTCGAGTCTGACTCGCCCGAGGAGGCGGAGCGAAAGCTCGAGCAGGCACTCCCCCGAGACGATCCCGACTACGCGTGGCTCAAGGCCCGCCTCGTCCCGCTCGTGGGCGCCGGCGGGGAGCCCGCCTCCCAGGAGGAGTCCTTCACCGCCTGGCGCCGCTGCCTCGAGTCGTGGGCGGAGGCGCGGGAGACGATCCTCGTCTTCGAGGACCTGCACTGGGCGGACGCGGCGCTCCTCTCCTTCCTCGAGCACCTGGCCGACTGGTCGGAGGGCGTGCCGCTCCTCGTCCTCTGCACCGCCCGCCCCGAGCTCTACGAGCAGCACCCGACCTTCGCAGCGGGTCTTCGCAACGCCACGACGATCAACCTCGCCCCCCTCTCCGACCGCGAAACGGCACAGCTGATCGCGACCCTCCTCGAGCGCGCGGTACTGCCTGCCGAGACGCAGCAGCAACTGCTCGAGCGCGCCGGCGGCAACCCGCTGTACGCCGAGGAGTTCGTGCGCCTGCTCTCCGACCGGGGCCGGCTCGATCAGGACGTCGAGGTGCCGGACTCGGTGCAGGCGCTGATCGCCGCCCGCCTCGACACCCTTTCCCCCGAGCGGAAGAGCCTGCTCCAAGACGCCGCCGTGCTCGGCAAGGTCTTCTGGGCGGGCGCGCTCGTCGCGATGGGTGCACGCGAACCGCGGGAGGTCGAGCACGCTCTGCACGAGCTCTCGCGCAAGGAGCTCGTCCGCCCCGCCCGCAGGTCATCGATGGAGGCCGAGCAGGAGTACGTCTTCTGGCACCTGCTGGTCAGGGACGTCTGCTACGGGCAGATCCCGCGCGCCGCCCGCGCCGCCCGCCACCGCGCAGCCGCAGGCTGGATCGAGGCCAAGGCGGGCGAGCGCGCAGAAGACCTCGCCGACGTGCTCGCCCACCACTACCTGAGCGCGCTCGAGCTCGCCCGCGCCGCCGGCCAGACAGCAGAGGCGCAGGAGCTCGAGGAAGGCGCGATCCGCTACCTCGCCCTGGCCGGCGAGCGCGCACTCGGACTCGACGTCGCAAGCGCCGCACAGAACCTCGCCAAGGCGCTCGAGCTCGCCGCCGCCGGACCCGCCCGGGC
>JBKPFP010000490.1:0-16233 GCA_046744435.1 Actinomycetota bacterium
TGCTCGAGCGCTGGCGGGCCGGCGAGGAGCGACCGCCGAAGCCCTGCACGTTCAGCAACAAGTGCCTCTACAACCTGCTCGAGAGCCCGCTCGGCTGCTACGACCAGAGCCGCTTCTCTTCACGGGAGGAGATGCTCCGCGAGATCTACGAGGTTTTCGACCCGCCTCCGGTCAGCGCAGCGGCCGGAGCGGATCGCGCCACAGAGTCCGCAGGCGCGGATCGTTGAGCACGTCCGGCTTGCGGGTCAGCACGACGTAGTTGCCGGTGCCGTAGCTGCCGATGTACGGCCGGCCGGCGAGCTCGGCGATCGCGTACGAGGCCGGCCCGAGCACGCGCCCCTGCGCGTTGTTCACGTCCACGAGCACCCTCCGCCCGCGCAGGCAGCTCTTGATGCTGCCCACCACTCGCTTGCAGCCGACCTTGACCGGTTGCCGCCCCGGATCGAAGTAGTTCGCGTGCGAGCCGAGCGCCACGTAGTCGATCGGGTGGTCTCCGGCCTTGTCGAGCGCCGACCAGAGCCGGACGCTGCCGCCCTCGTGGGCCGAGAAGTAGGCGTCCTGCGGCTCCTTGTCCTCGTTCAGGCGCACGGTGATCTGCTCCCAGTCCGACTCGTGCTCGTTGAGGCGGAAGTTGAAGAGGTACAGGAACCAGTACTGGACGGCGTAGTCGCCGGAGTCCTCGTACTGCGTGACGTGGGCGTAGATCGTCGGCCGCTGGCCGGCGCGCAGGAGGCGGCGCTGGACGCCGCCGTACGCGGCCTGCGAGGCGTGCGGCGGATCGGGCTCGACCCCGCGCACGTCGAGGACGTACACGCAGCCGCGCAGCCGGATGCAGGTGCCCTCGATCACCGGCAGCGTCTCCTCCTTCGGAATCGCGTTCAGAAGCCGGAAGAACTTGCCCTCCTGCTCTCGCAGCTGCGCCCGGCTCACGTAGGCGGCGCGGCTGATGGGCACGAAGAGCTCGCGCGAGTCGTAGCGGAGGATGGGGGAGAAGCGCCGCGCCAGCTCGAGCCGCTCCTCGGCCGCAGGCTCCGTCTGCTTCGGGATGTCGGACTTGACCGGCCCGTGCTCGCTCGCGAAGTCGATGAAGAGCACCGCGGCGACGCCGGCCGCAATCGCATTCAGGACGGCGAGGACGCCGGCGCCGGCGAACATGTGCACCCACCACGGGCCTTGCTTGAAGGAGTCGAAGAGCTTGACGGCGCGCCGATTATCGCAGCGAGAGTGGCCGGAGCAGCCCGCGCCCCGCGAAGCCGACGAGGCGGTCGAGCGAGCGCAGGAACTCGTTCCGCAGCTGCGGAAGGCCGCGCAGCGCCCAGAGCGTCTCCGCGTTCGTCCACGCCGCCTCTCGCGCGCGGGCTAGGTTCCACATCGCGATCACGTCGTCGAGATCGCCGAGGGCGAGGTCGAAGTCGCGGAGCGCGTCGGTGACGAGGTCGGCCTTGACCCGCTCCTCGACCCCGCCGAGCAGCCCGTTGAGCTTGCGGTAGTCACGGAGCTGCGGCGAGTCGCGGAGTAGCTCGAGCTTCCGGCCCTCGCACGTCTGCACGAGCGCGACAGGCAGGTCGCGGTTGACGTGCGCATTCATCCCCGCGAGCGCGAACTGCAGCGGGATCACGCCTGCCCGTCCGCGCGCCTCGACGAGCGGCGTCCACGCCTTCGGCACGCGCCCCGCCGCGAGCAGCCCGCCCCGCAACGCCTCGAAGTAGAGGTTGGCGAACACGACGTCGAGCCAGCGCACGAACGGCGCATCCTCGAACTCTCCCGGCTTCGCCGCCTCCTGCACGGCTTCGGTGACGGCCAGGTACAGCGTCGTGAAGGCGCGCACCCCGTCCCCCGGCGGCAGCGCGGCGACGAGCTTGCGCATGCGCGCGATCACCTCGGTGATCCGCGCCGCGGGCCGGAGGTCGAGCTCCCCGGTCACCGGCGTCCCACGATGGGTGTCAGACACCGGAGGCCTGACGGCTCCTCACGGGCTACCCTGATCCCGGTGTCTGACACCGCTTGGGCCCTTGACACATCGCGAGCGGCGGATGCAAGGTCCAGGGTGCTAGCGAGAGTCGTTGACACTGCGGCCATCGACTTCAAGGAGGGTAGTGATGGCTGCAGAGGAACGGACCGCGAACTACGCCGACCTCGTCTGCGAGGGGGGCGGCGTCAAGGGCATCGGCCTCGCCGGCGCGTACGCGATGCTCGAGGAGCGCGGGTACGAGGCGAAGAACGTGGCCGGCACCTCGGCGGGCGCGATCACGGCGGCCCTGATCGCCGCCGGCTATCGGGCCGAGGAGCTGAAGGACATCATCGTCTCGCTCGACTTTCGCCAGTTCCAGGACGAGGGCTGGGAGGACAAGCTCCCGCTGGTCGACAGGTCCGCGAGCATCCTCCTCGACCGGGGCATCTACGAGGGCCAGCGCTTCTACGACTGGATGAAAGGGCTGCTCGACGCCAAGGGGGTCCGGACCTTCCGGGACCTGGTCATCGAGGGTGAGGACGATCCGAAGTACCGCTCGCGACTCCAGGTCGTGGTCTCGGACGTCACCGGGCGCCGGCTGCTCGTGCTCCCCAAGGACGCGGGCAAGCTCGGCTACAAGGACCCGGACGATCTCGAGGTCGCGCTGGCCGTCCGGATGAGCATGAGCATCCCGATCTTCTTCGAGCCGGTGCGGGTCAAGAACGACGAGACGGACAAGGAGCATACGATCGTCGACGGCGGCATGCTCTCCAACTTCCCGGTCTGGCTCTTCGACTGCGACCCCGGTGACGAGCCCGAGTGGCCGACCTTCGGTCTCCTGCTCGTCGAGCCCGAGCCGACGAAGCCGATCGGCCACCGGCTGGAGAAGGACGGCCATGACCGCGGGGTGAGCGCTCTCATCGACTACATCAAGGCGATGGCCCAGACGATGATGGAGGCGCACGACCGCCTGTACATCGAGAAGGAGCAATACGCACGGACGATCCCGATCCCGACCCTCGGCGTGGGCACGACCGAGTTCGACCTCACGCGCGAGCGCGCGCTCGCCCTCTACGAGTCCGGCCGGGAGGCGACGGCCAAGTTCCTCGACACCTGGGACTTCGAGGGTTACATCGCGGAGTTCAGGCAGGGCAAGGAGCACTCGCGGCGGAACGAGATCGCGGCCGACATGCGCCGCGCGCAGGTCGCAGCGGGAAGCTGAGCCTCCGCGAGGCAGTCGAGCGGGAGGCCCTCGAGGCCAATCGCGCCGTGCCGCGGCTCACCGACGGCGCGGTCGCAGAGGCGCTCTCGGCGGCCGCGGGTCTCGTGCGTGAGCGGCGCGCGGAGATCCTCGCCGCGAACGAGGCCGATTGCGAGGCCGCCCAGGGCGGCCTCGACGAGGGCATGCTCGACCGGCTGCGACTCGACGCGGGCCGCGTGGAAGCGCTCGCCGAGCAGGTGCAGGCCGTCGCCGGGATCGCTCCGCTCGAGCGCGAGATCGCCTCGTGGACGCTGCAGAACGGGCTCCGCGTCAGCGAGCGCCGCATCCCGATCGGCACCGTCGGCGCGAACTTCGAGGCGCGCCCGAACGTAGCTCTCGACATCGCGGGCCAACTGCTGAAGAGCCTGAACGCGGCCGTCCTGCGTACAGGCGGCGCCGCGCTGCGCACGGTCACGGTGCTCGTGGACGAGGTTCTGCGCCCGGGGCTCGAGCGGGCCGGACTGCCCGCGGGCGCGGTCGGGCTGGTGCGCTCGGACGACCGCGAGGGCGCGCGGGTGCTCGTGACGATGCCCGAGCGGGTCCCGCTCGTCATCCTGCGCGGCAGCGGACCCACGACCGCCGCGCTGGCGAAGCTCGCCGCGGAGCACGGCGTGCGCACGCTCGCGCACGCCGAGGGGGGCGGAGTGCTCTACCTCCACCCGGGGGCCGACCGCGAGCGAGCACTGGGGATCGCCGAGGCGACGCTCGACCGCCTCGGGGTCTGCAACCGGCTCAACCTCGCGCTCGTCGACCGCGCGGCCGCCGATCTGCTCCCCGGCCTGCTCGAGCTCTTCACGCGCAAGGGCGTCGAGGTGCGCGGCACGGAGCGGGCGGCCGCGGTGGCGGGAGACGGCGTGCTGCCCTTCGATCGCGACCGCCTCGGCTACGAGTGGGCGAACGATCCCGAGCGCGTGGCGACGGTGACCGTCGATGTCGTCGACGACCTCGAGGACGCTGTGCGGATCGCGAACGAGGAGACCTCGGGCCTCGCGGCCGGCATCGTCACCGAGGACGCGTCCGCAGCGGAGCGCTTTCTCGACGGCTACCGCGGCACTGCCGCGTTCTGGCACGCGACGACGCGCTTCACGGACGGCTTCGAGCTGACCGGCGCGCCCGAGACGGGAATCAACGTCGACCACGTCCCGGGCCCGCGCGGTCCGGTGACCTACCGCGACCTCTGGCTGCGCCAGTACCGGGTCGTCGGCGACGGAACCCAGACCCGCTAGGCGGTGCAGGCTCCGGTCGTCGTCAAGCTCGGCACGGGCCTGATCGTGCGGCCCGGAGGTCGCGTTCGGCGCGACCTCGTGCGCTCTCGGGCGCGCGAGATCGCCGAGGTCGTGCGGAGCGGGCGACCGGCCTGCGTCGTCTCGTCGGGCGCGATCGCGCTCGGGCTGCCGCGGCTGGGCCTGAGCGCCCGCCCGAGCAGCATGCCCAGGCTCCAGGCCGCTTCGGCGCTCGGCCAGGCGCGGTTGCAGGCGGTCTGGGACGAGGCGCTCGGGCGCGAGGGGCTGCATTCGGCGCAGATCCTGCTCGCCGCCGGCGACGTCGCGGACCGGGCCGCCTACGTGAACGCGCGCCAGGCGCTGGGAGAGCTCTTCCGGCTCGGCGCCGTGCCGATCGTGAACGAGAACGACGCGACCGCGACCGACGAGATCACCTTCGGCGACAACGACGCGCTCGCGGCCCAGGTCGCAGTGCTCGTGCGCGCTAGCCTGCTCGTGCTGCTGACCGAGGTCGAGGGCGTCTACTCGCGGGCGCCGGGCACTCCGGGGGCGGAGCTGCTCGCGGAGGGCGATCAGGTCGGCGAGGCGCAGCTCGGCGCGGGCACGCCGCTCGGCCGCGGCGGCATGCAGAGCAAGGTGCTCGCGGCGGGGATGGCCTCGGCAGCCGGGATCCCGACCGTGATCGCGGCGGGCCGGGGGGAGGATGTGATCGGGCCGATCGTCGCCGGCGAGCCCCGCGGCACCCGCTTCGCGCCCGACGAGAAGGGCGAGTCCGCCTTCAAGCTCTGGCTCCGCTACGGCAAGCCCGTCGCCGGGCGGCTGCACCTCGACGAGGGCGCACGGCGCGCCGTGGCGGAGCAGGGTGCCTCGCTCCTCGGGATCGGCGTCGTTCGCTGCGAGGGGAGCTTCGAGCCGGGCGCGGGCGTCGAGCTGGTCGGCCCGGACGGAGCCGTCTTCGCGAAGGGGATCGCCGGCGCAGGCTCCGCGGAGCTCGCCGCTCCGACGCGCGGGCTCGAGGCCGTGCACCGCGACCGGCTTGTGCTGTACTGACGGCGATGAGGGCGTTCGCGGTTCTCTCGCTCGTGCTCGGTGTCGCCGCGCTCGGCGTCGCGGCCGGCTCCGAGGGTGCGAGCGGTTGCGTACCGACGAGGGCGGACGCGCTGGGCCCGTTCTACGAGGCGGGAGCGCCGGTGCGCTCAAAGGTCGGGACCGGCTACGTCCTGAGCGGTCGCGTGCTCGCTGCGCGCACCTGCCGCCCGGTCGCGAGGGCGAGGATCGAGCTCTGGCTCGCGAACTCGCAGGGCGAGTACGACGACGCGCACCGCGCGACGATGTTCGCGACGAGGGTGGGCCGGTACCGCTTCGAGAGCAACCGTCCGGTCTCGTACTCCGGCCGCCCGCCGCACATCCACCTCCGCGTCAGCGCGCGCGGCTTCCGCACGCTCGTTACTCAGCACTACCCGCGTTCTGGGCGCTCGAGCGCCGTCTTCAACATCGTCCTGCGTCGCTCGTGAGCCACCTCCTGGCGTTCCTCGGCGTCTCGGCGCTCGTCATCGTCACGCCGGGCCAGGACACGGCGCTGACGATCAGGAACACGCTGCTGGGCGGGCGGCGCGCCGGGATCTTCACCGCCGTCGGCGTCTCCGCCGGCCAGGCATGCTGGACGCTGGCCGCGAGCGCCGGGATCGCAGCCCTCCTGGTCGCCTCCGAGCCCGCCTTCATGGCAGTCAAGCTCGCGGGCGCGGCCTACCTCGTCTTCCTCGGCGGCCAGGCGCTCTGGAGCGCGGTCGCCGGCAACGGGCGGCGGCACGCGGTGCGAACGGGCGGCTCGCGCTCGCTCGAGTCTCGCGTCGCGCTCCGGCAGGGTCTGGTGAGCAACCTCGGCAACCCGAAGATGGCGGTCTTCTTCACGAGCCTGCTGCCGCAGTTCGTGCCGGGCGGCTCGGCCTCGTTCGGACTGTTGCTCGGCCTCGGCCTGCTCTTCTGTGCCATGACGCTCACGTGGCTGACCGCGTACGCGTTCGCGGTGGCGCGTGCCGGGGACGTCCTGCGCCGGCCGCGGGTCAGGCGGGTGCTGGACGCGATCGTCGGCGCGGTGCTCGTCGCGTTCGGCCTGCGGCTCGCTACGGAACGGCGCTAGTGCGGGTCGCCATCCTCGCGGACGTGCACGGAAACGCGACCGCTCTGGCTGCCGTGCTCGCCGAGGTCGAGGCCGAGCAGCCGGACCTGGTCGTCTTCGGCGGCGACCTGACCTGGGGCGCGCAGCCCGCGGAGACGTATCGCCTCGCCTCGTCCGTCGACAACGCACTCTTCGTGCGCGGCAATGCCGACCGGGCCGTGCTGGAGCGGGTCGCGGAGTCGGATCGCGAGCGCTGGATGCAGGAGCAGCACACTGCGGAGCTGCGCGACTTCCTGGGCGGGTTCGCCGAGCACCAGGTGGCCGAGGTCGACGAGCTCGGCGCCGCGCGCTTCTGCCACGGCTCGCCGCGGAGCGACGAGGAGTGCGTCACCCCCGAGACTCCCGAGGAGCGCGTCCGCGAGTTCATGACGGGCGTTGACGAGCGGCTCGTCGTCACCGCGCACGTGCACATCCAGTTCGACCGCGAGGTCGCCGGGGTGCGGAGCGTGAACGCCGGTAGCGTCGGGCTGCCGTACGAGGGTCGCCCCGGGGCGTACTGGGCGCTGCTGGGCCCGGACGTTGAGCTGCGCCGCACCGAGTACGACGTCGGCGAGGCGGTCTCGGCCTACCGCGAGAGCGGCTTCCCGGACCCGGAGCCGCTCGTCGAGCTGCTGCTGCAGCCGCCGGCTCCGGCCGAAGTGATCGAGCACGCAGAGCAGGTCGTCTTCGCGGGCTGATTCGTGCATCTGAGGCACCCCGAAAGGGGGAGGCCGATACAGCGCGCTCTCCCTACAGTCGGAGCAGGGAGGATTCATGCGGCCCACCGAAGACACTGCGACAACCGAGGCTCCGCTTCTGGCTTTCGGCAACGGTCTCCGCGACCGGCTGCAGGTCGTGCGCGGGCTCGAGGTGGCGCGCGCCGAGCAAGCTCGACCTCCCGCGCGCCGGGACATCTCTCCCGAGCTGATGCTCGTCCCTTCGGACCCTGACCCGGACTACGGGAGCTCGCTGGCCGCCGTTCTCCTCGAGGGCGTCGGCGAGGCCCGGCGGGCTCCGCTCGGGATGCTGCTCGCCGAGGCGGGCCTGCTCACCGCCGGCGAGATCCATTTCGCGCTGGCCCGGGCCCAGGAATCGGGGCGCCGCCTGGGTGAGGTGCTCGTCGAGCACGGCTTCGTGACTCCGTCGGACATCGTCCGCGTCGTGGCCGAGCAGCGCGGGCTGCCCTTCCTCGACGTGCGCACGGTCTCCGTCGACCCGGCGGCGGCCAAGCTCCTGCCGGAAGACCTCGCCCGGCTCTTCCGCACGCTCCCCGTCGGCTTCGTGCGCGGACTGCCCGTGGTCGCCGTCGCCGACCCGACCGACGACGACGCGATGCACGGCGCGCAGTCGGTGCTCCACACCGTTCGCTTCATCGCGTCCCCAGAGGACTCGATCCTCGCGCAACTCGACCGCGTCTACGTCGACGCGGCGTAGCGCCTCCTCTAACGGGGTCAGACCCTGTTAAGAGAGGGTGGCCCCTCTTTTTGGCTCGAGAGCGGGGCATGTCGCACGTCGCGTCTTAACGGGGTCAGACCCTGTTAAGACGACCTAGAGGCTCGAGACGCTGATGACCGCGTCGACCACGTCCGGGTGGAACTGCGTGCCCGAGTCCCGCCGCAGCTCGGCCTGCGCCTCCTCGAGCGTGAGCGCGGCGCGATAGGGGCGGTCGGTCGTCATCGCGTTGAACGCGTCCTTCGAGCCCTCGAGCCCGGCCTGGATGCTCAAGGTCGTCCGGGGCAACGAGCCGTTCTCCGTGCACACAGCAGGAAGGACGCGTACGCGCTCGAGCTTCCGCCCGGCAGCCGGCGACCACGCCGCCGATGTGCTTCGCCTTCTGCGACTGGAAGCTCCGCTTCTTCGCCGTCGGAGCGCCCGGCAAGCTGCGGGTCAAGGTCAACGTCAAGAGCGCGCTCGGCCTCCTGAGCGGTCTCGATGCGGGGACGATGAGCACCGGCACGACGTGGCAGCCCTCGCCCCGAGATGCAGCTCCTGCTGACGAACCTCACGGGGCTGCTCGCGATCGACAGCATCTCGCTGCAGTTCCTGCCGATGGGAACGACCACCCTGCGGATCGACGACGGGTATCTCGATCCGTGGAAGAGCACCTAGCGACGGGCCTGCGCCTACGCTAAAACGGTCCGAGTGGCTCGGACTGTCTGCACCGCGACCACCATGATCGTCGCCCTCGCGATCCTGGCGGGCGCGGCTGCGCCCGCCGGTGGGCGCACGATCGACCTCAGGGTGACGATGACGCGGACGAGCTGCCGCGCCGCGCCGGCAATCGTCCGGTCCGGCGACGCGACGTTCAGGATCGTGAACCGGGCGAAGCGCCCGCGCTTCTTCACGATCGCTGGCCGGCGCAGCCGCTACCTGCGGCCCGGGCGTAGCGGCAAGCTGCGGGCGCGTCTGACTCGCGCGGGGCTCTACCGCTACTTCTGCATCTCCCGCGGGCGAGTCCGCAACCCGCGCACGGGGGTGCTCGCGGTCCGTAGCGAGGTGCCGTCGCGCGGGCCGCCGCGCCATCGTATCGCCGTCCGGCCGGGTGCGGGCGGAACGGAGGAGCTGTACGACCGCATGAGCGGCGCGACGTTCCGCCCGCGCGGGGCGAACTACGTCCGCCTCGGCGCCGACCTCTACGACTCGACGTTCAACGTCGGCCTGTACGACGGCCTGCGGGCGGACGAGGCCCTGAGGCGCCTGCGCGCCGGCGGGTCGAACGTCGTCCGCGTCTTCCTCAGCGGCGCTTGCCCGAGGAACTGCGTCGGCGATCGCCTACGCGGGATCTCGGCCCGCTACGTGGCGGAGGTCGCCGACTTCCTCCGCCACGCGAAGGCGAACGGCCTCTTCGTGATCGTCACGATCGACGGCCTGCCGACGGAGACGCGCTACGAGGCGACTCTGAACGCCGAGCCCCGCACGCTCGTCGAGGGCGCCAACCTCGACTTCCTCACCGCCGGAGGCGTGCGGGCGAGCGCGAGCTTCTGGGCCGACTTCGCCGCCGAGCTGATCCGCCAGCGGGCCGCGACCGACGTCCTCCTCGCCTACGAGGCCCGGAACGAGGCCCGCTTCGACGGGCGGGCGAAACCCTTCACGCTGAGCGCCGGCCTCGTTCCGACCGCGAACGGCCGCCTGTACGACATGGCGAGCCAGGGGCAGAAGGACACGATGCTCGACGACGGCCTCGTCTACTGGGTCGACCGGGTGCGCGCGGCGATCCGGGCGGTCGATCCCACCGCCCTCGTCGCGATCGGCTTCGGCGACCAGCAGCTGACCCGCACGCGCGCCGCTATCCGGGGGTCGAGCGCCGACCTGATCGACCTCCACGCCTCGCCGGGCGTCGAGCTGACGCTGCCGCAGCACATGGAGCGCTTCGGCGTCGACGGCTCCGAGGCGAAGCCGATCCTGCTCGGGGAGCTGGCGGCGCTCAAGTCCGCGTACCCGAGCCTCGACGAGACGCCGTATGCGCTCCAGGACTGGCAGCGCGAGTCCTGTCGCTTCGGAGTGGACGGCTGGCTCGTGCGCACCTGGGACACCGAGGAGGACCCAGCGCGCTGGAACGCGCTCTCGGGCGGCGGGACGATCGAGCAGGCGCTGGCGCCGGCCCAGCGCCCTGACCCCTGCGGCGCCGCGGCCGGGCCGCACAACGTCGCGCTCGGGAGGCCGGCCACAGCCTCGGGCTCCGAAGCCGCCAAGCCGCCCGCGAACGCCTTCGACGGGAACCGGCAGACCGCCTGGTCGGCGGGGGCGCTCGCTCCGCAGTGGATCCAGGTCGACCTCGGGTCGCCGCAATCGGTCAAGCGCATCCGGCTCTATGTCGGCGAGCTGCCCGCGGGCTTCACCGTGCACCGTGTCTACGGCCGCAAGTCGGCCGCCGAGCCGGAGCGGCTCCTGCACGAACTCGCCGGCTTCACGCAGGGTGGTGACGTGCTCGAGCAGACGCCGCCCCAGCCCTGGTCAGACGTGCGCTACGTCCGCGTCGAGACCCTCGCCGGCCCCTCCCTGGTCGGCTGGCGCGAGGTCGAGATCGTCTCGAACGGCTGAATCACCCTCTCGGAGGAGGGCTATCCAGCCGAATAGGGGATATGCGGCTTCGCGGACCCGCGCTCCTGCTGCACCAGTTCAACGGCTTCACCGTCGACGACCAGGTGCTCGAGCACGAGCCCGCACGCGGGTGGACGAACGTCCGCCACGTGCGCGTCGAGACGCACGCGAGTCCTTCGTGGGTCTCGTGGAAGGAGATCGAGGTCTACGGGCTCTAGTCCCTGGAACGCGGTACCCCCATTGGGGATTCAGCGTTCCCCGGGCGAGGGCGATCTTCTCGACGGCGACATGACTGCGGCCCAGACGCGATGACGAGCGAGTTCAGCCCCCCGGCCCTCGCCCGCGAGGGCCTGCTGCGCCGCGCCGCGCCCTTCCTCGGGGCGATGCTCCTGGCCCTCTGCGTGTACCCGTTGCCGCCGACGGGGAACGAGCCGACGGCCCTCGCCGGCGCCGCCGTGCTCAGCGCGCTCATCGTCCTCGTCGCGCTCTTCGCGCCCTGGCCGCGCCTCCCGCGCTTCGCCGAGGTCGTGCCGCCGGTCGCCTACTTCGTCGTAATCGCCTTGCTCCGCGAGAGTGACGGCGCTGCGCGGTCGGCGTACGCCGTGCTCGCCATGCTGCCCGTGTTCTGGCTCGCCCTCTACGGCTCGCGCCGCGAGCTCGGGATCGCGATCGCGGCCGTCGCGGCGGTGTTCCTCACGCCGCCGTTCCTCGTCGGCGCGCCCGAGTACCCGTCGAGCGAGTGGACGCGCGCGATCCTCTGGACCTGCGTCGCGCCGATCGTCGGCTACACCGTGCAGGGCCTGGTCCGTGAGCTCCGTGCCCGCGCGATAGCGTCGTCGCTCCAGGCGGAGCAGCTCCTCGCGAGCCAGGCGGAGGCGCACCAGCTAATCGTCAGCATGGCGGCCGTCACCGACGCCACGCGTGAGATCTCGCGCACGACGGATGCCGACGTAGCGCGCCAGGTCATCTGCTCGGCAGCCTGCACGATCACCGGCGGCCGCTTTGCGACCCTGATGGAGCCGGACGGCTCGGAGGCTCTCGTCATGACGGCGAACCACGGCCTCCAGGGCTCGCCGCCAATCCGGCTTCAGCTCGACGGAGAGCCGTCGGGTGCTACCCAGGCGTTCCGCTCCGGGAAAGCCTTCTTCCTCGACGACGCGCGGACCAGCACTCAGGTCTCGCCGCGGCTGACGCGGGCGACCGGCGCCGTCTCGATCCACTTCGAGCCCGTCGTGCGCAACGAGGAGCCGATCGGCGTGCTCGTCGTCGGCTGGAACCACGTCGTCGAGGGCCTCGAGCGGCAGACGATCTCGGCGATCAGGATGCTCGCGGCCGAGACAGCGATGATGATCGAGCGCGCCGGCCTGCTCGCGAAGCTCGAGCAGAGCGCCCGCACCGACGACCTCACCGGCCTTCTCAACCGGCGGGCGTGGGAGGAGACGCTGCCACGGGAGATGGCCCGTGCGCGCCGCGCCCCGCACCCGCTCTGCGTCGCGATGCTCGACCTCGACTTCTTCAAGGCCTACAACGACGAACGCGGCCATCAGGCAGGCGACCGCCTCCTCAAGCAGTCGACCTCGGCGTGGGCCAGCGAGCTGCGGGCGAGCGACGTGCTGTCGCGCTACGGCGGCGAGGAGTTCACGGTCGCCCTGCCCGGTTGCAGCCTCGGCGACGCGAAGTCGATCGTCGAGCGGCTGCGCGCGGCGATGCCGTCAGGGCAGACCGTCTCGGCGGGAGTCGCCTGCTGGAACGGACGGGAGTCCGCGGAGGAGCTCGTCGGCCGCGCGGACGCGGCGCTCTACGAGGCGAAGCGCACCGGCCGCGACCGGCTGGTGACCGCCGGAGACGCGACGCCGGGCGACCTCAGATCAGTCGCTCTGTGATCCGACAGGGCGGCCTCGGTTTCCTGACGGGTCGCTGAAGGTGCGGAGTCCGACGGGACAGTGTTAGGCACACGGCCCTTCGGTTGGAGCGCGCTCAGCGGCCCGAGGCGGCGGGCGGAGCCGGGCTTCGCCCGGCGGTAGCCCGACGCCGGTCAGCGAAGCGACGTCAGATCAGTAGCCCTGTGAGATACATCACGGCGATTCCGGCCAGGAAGCCGCCGATCACGTACGGCGAGGTCAGGCCCCCAGGCGCCCGCTCCTTCACGTAGCGCCCGACCTCGACGACGACCTCGAACGCCGCTCCCGCCGCGCCCGCGAAGAAGAGCACGCCGAGCACGTCGCTCGTCACGAAGCCGCCGAGCCAGGCGCCGGGGATCGTCGGCGCGCCGGCCACGAGCGCCAACGCGGCGAGCCGCCCGAAGCCGACGGGCTGTCGATCCGCGATCGGCGTTGCGATCCCGAGCCCCTCGGTGACGTTGTGCACCATGAAGCCGACGACGAAGAAGGTGCCGAGGGCGAGCTCGCCGAGCGCGAACGAGGTGCCGATCGCCAGCCCTTCGCCGAGGTTGTGCAGGCCGATGCCGACGGCGACGAGCGTGGCGAGCGCGAGGCCGCCGACCGCGCCGCCGCGCGCACCCGAGCCCGCGGTTCGCCGCGAGAAGAGCGTCAGGGCAAGGTAGGTCGTCGCCAGCCCGAGCAGGACGAGCCCGGTGCCGCCGACGCTGCCGGGCAGCGCCGCCTGCAGCTCGAGCGCTTCGTTCAGAGCCTCGAGCGCAAGGAAGGTGAGCAGCCCAGCGGTCAGCGCCATGAACGCCGCCAGCCACTCGGGGCTCGCCCGGCGCAGCGACGGCAGCCAGGCGAGGCCGAGGGCGACCGGCAGCACGCCGACGAGGAGGCCGATCAATGCGTAGCCGAGGAAGCTCCTGCCCGAGGCGCTCGGCGTCTCGACCGCCGCAGCGATCTCCTTCGTTGTCTCGATTCCGGTCGAGCTGGTCACTCCGACCGCGAGCGGCTCGTCCTCGACCCAGTCGTAGTCGACGTGGATCGTCGCCGAGCGCAGTCGGCCGAGGGTGCGGTCGCCGTCGAGGGTGTACGGGACGATCGCGTCGTCGACCGTCACCGAGGCGATCGTCAGGTCCTCGCGCTGCGGGTTCGTGACCCTGATGCTGATCTCGCCGGTGTGCAGCTCGACGCGCCGGATGTCGAACTCGTCCGCAGGCGGCGGGTTGCGGCCGAGCAGGTCGACGAGCGAGCCGCCGCTCGTCGTGAAGAGCGAGACCGCCGCCACGAGCGCGAGCAGCGGCACGAAGGCCCAGAGGCGCCAGCCGGCGCCGCGCAGCTTCGCCGAGATCGCGCCCGCTTCCATCTAGTCGCGCACGTCGAAGAAGCCCATCCAGCCCAGCTCGGCGAACTCGCTCTGGTGCGCGTGGAACATGAAGCGCCCCGTGTTCGCGAACTCGATCTCGAGGATGCCCCGCTCGCCCTGGCAGAGCATGACCGTGTCCGTGTACTCGAAGTGGTCGGTCGAGCCGGTCGGGTAGTAGCGGAAGAAGTCCCCGTGCAGGTGGAGGGAGTTGATGAGGTCGAACTCGGTCAGGTTTGCGAGGTAGATGCGCACGAGCTCGCCCTTCTTGACTCGGATCGGGTACTTCGCGTAGTAGAAGGCGCGGCCGTTGACGGTGTAGAAGTTGTTCTCGCCGTCGCCGTCGGTGTCGTACCCGTTCATGACCATCACCAGCTCGCGCGCCGGCGGCCTCGGCTTGGGCGGGTCGATGATGAACGCGCCGTAGAGGCCCTTGTGGATGTGCTTCTTGAGCGGCGTGGCGTGGCAGTGGTAGAGCTGCATCCCGTACGGCCGCGCAGGGAACTCGTACGTGAACGTGCCGCCGGGCATGACGACCTCGAAGACGCCGTCCATCTTCCCCGGGTGGATGCCGTGGAAGTGGATCGTGTGCGGGTGTGAGCCGCCGTTGATGAAGTTGACGCGCAGCAGGTCGTCCTCGGTCGCGCGGATGACAGGTCCCGGCACAGTTCCGTTGTAGGTCCAGGCGGGGAACTCGACGCCCTGCGCGACCTCGATCGTGCGGTCGGAGGCGACGAGCTCGTACTCGCGCACTCGGCCGGGCTGGTGGGGGAGGGCCGGCGGTGGAAAGAGCGCGTAGTCCTGGTCGTGCGGCCCGCCGGGAGCCGGCACGTCCGCGCCGATCATCGCCGCATGGCCGAGGCGCGGATGGTCGTGGCCCATGTGGGAGGCGAGGCGCTCGCCGTGCGCCGAGCTCGGCCACGCCAGCTTGGCGAGCGGCGCCGCGGCGACGAGCGGCAGCCCGCCCGCGACGATCTGCTTGCGCGTGAATTTAGCCATGGCGAAACCTGCTTTTAGTCTACACTGGGAATCGTGATCAAAGGGCTCAGCGATGCGACTCAGGACTATCTGAAGGAGATCCACAAGCTCCGGCTCGAGGGCCGAAAGGCGACGACGTCGGCGATCGCCGAGCGCCTGGGCGTGCGGCCACCCTCGGCAACGGCGATGGTCAAGAAGCTCGCCGCGCTCGGGCTTGCGGAGCACGCGCCGTACCGGGGAGTCGAGCTGACGCCCGCGGGCGAGCGAGTCGCGCTCGAGGTCATCCGGCACCACCGGCTGCTCGAGCAGTACCTGGCACAGGCGCTGGGCCTCTCGCTCGACGAGGTGCACATCGAGGCCGACCGGCTCGAGCACGTGCTCTCGGAGGAGCTCGAGGCGCGCATCGACCGCTCGCTAGGGTTCCCGACGCACGATCCGCACGGCGACCCGATCCCGGACCGGAAGCTGAAGCTCGACCGCTCGAAGCTCCGCACGCTGGCGAGTCTCGACCCCGGCGACGAGGCGACGATCCGCCGCGTGCCGAGCGACGACGACGACTTGCTGCGCTACCTGAAGACGCTCGCGCTCGTGCCCGGTCGCAAGGTGAAGCTCCGCAGCGCCGCGCCGTTCGGCGGGCCGCTCACCGTGCGCGTCGGCAAGAGCGAGCACGCGATCTCGCGCGAGCTTGCCGCCGGCATCGGCGTCGCCTAGAGCGGCGCGGTGGGGCAGTTGTGTCGACCGGTCATCTCAGACGGACGCTCGGCTCAGCCGCGCGTCCTGAAGTCGGCACCGCAAGCGGTGCCTAGCCGGGCGGTTTCAAGACCGCGAACGGGTCGGTGACCTCGAGCCGCGGCATGCGGAAGCGGAAGAGAGCCGCCGGCCTCCCGCCGGCGCGCCCCGGCTCACGGCGTTCGCCCGTCGCCTCGAGGAGCCCGCGGCGCACGAGCACCCGCTGCAGGTTCGTCGCCGAGAGGTCGTGGCCGAGCGCCGCGGCGTAGATGTCGCGCAGCTCGCTGAGCGTGAACGTCTCCGGCGCCAGCGCGAAGCCGACGTTCGTGTACGAGAGCTTGGCGCGCAGCCGCTCGCGGCCGGCGAGCGTGATCGCCCGGTGGTCGAAGGCGAGCTTCGGCAGCCGGTCGACCGAGTGCCAGTCGGTGTCCCCCGGGAGGGCGGCGTCGACGCCGCGTGGGACGAGTCCGAGGTAGGCCGTCGCGAGCTGCCACTCGCTCGGGTGCCGGTCGGGCTCGCTGCGCGTCTCGAGCTGCTCGAGGTGCGAGAGCTCGCGCACGTCGACCTTCGCCGCCAGGTGCTTGCGGATCGAGTCCTCGAGCGTCTCGCCGCGCTCGAGGTAGCCGCCCGGGAGCGACCAGGCTCC
>JBKPFP010000287.1:0-12556 GCA_046744435.1 Actinomycetota bacterium
CGATGGACAGGCCTACTCTCGTCGTCGTCAGCGGCCCTCCGGGGAGCGGGAAGACGCGCCTGGCTCATGCGCTCGCTCAGGCCGTCCCTTGTCCCGCGTCTGCCGGGACGAGCTCAAGGAGGGCATGGTCCATGCCCACGGCGGCGTGTTCGAGGCTGCCGCCGGCGACCCGCTGACGCAGCGGAGGCTGCCGCCCTTCTTCGACGTGCTGCGCCTGCTGCTCACGGCCGAGGTGACCGTCGTCGCCGAGGCGGCCTTCCAGGACCGGCTCTAGCGCCCGGCGCTCGAGCCGCTTGCAGAGCTCGCCGAGCTCGTCCAGTGCCGCGTGGACGCCGCCGTCGTGCATGCGCGCTACCTGGAGCGCCAGGTCGCGGGCGGCCGGCAGGCGCACGCGACCATCGTCGGCGCCGAGTTGGACGAATGGCAGCGAGCCTACGAGTCGTTCGACCGCGTCTCGGTGCCCGCGCCGTCGATCGACGTGGACACGACTGACGGCTATGCGCCGGGCCTCGCCGAGATCGTCGCGTTCGTCAACCGGCGCTGAGCTCCGAGGTAGCGGAAGCCGAGCGAGACAAGTGCCGCGACGGCCGGGACGAGCAGGAACGTCGAGGAGAAGACCGCGACGATGCAGATCAACGCCAGCGCGACCACGGCCGTCGCGCGGAGGCGCCCCGCGAGCATCCGCACGGCCGAGGCGAGCGCGAGCACGTAGACGGCGATGAAGCAGGCCGAGGTCGCGCGGATCAGCCCGCCGGGACTGCTGAACCCTGCAACGAGCGCGCCCAGCAGGACGCACGCCGTGACGCCAAGCACGTAGAGCGGCCTGCGCGGGACGCTGCGATGCGCGTCGCCCGCGAGCCAGCCGGGCAACGCCTGCTCAGCCGCGAGCGCCGCTCCGAGCTTCGCTGAGGCGGCCATGTACACGTTCATCGTTCCCATCGTCAGCGCGACCGCGAGCACCGCCGTCGCGTTCCGGCCGGCGTCGCCGAAGCCGACGGCGATCAGGTCGGCCAGCGGGACGCGCGAGCCGCTTCCGGCAGTGACGGCGATCGTCGCCACGGCGAGCCCGGCATAGAGCGCGGTGATGACGCCGAACGCGAGCGCTATCGCCCGCGGCAAGTCGCGGGCCGGGTTACGGAAGTCGCCGGCGAGCTGCGCCATCGCCTCCCAGCCGATGATGAGCCAGATGAGGATGTTGGCTGCGGTGCCCGCCGCCCACCAGCCGTGTGGCGCGAACGGCGTCCAGTTCTCGGTCGCGCGCGTCGGCAGGGCGACGCCGACCGCGACGGCGACGACGCCGACGAGCACCGCGGAGAGCACGAGCTGGAAGCTGGACGACACCCGCAGGCCGACGACGTTCGCCAGGAGGACGGTGCCGTACATGGCGAGCCCGACCCCAACTGCGACCGCCGTGCCGGAACCGGTCAGGTCGGCGACGTAGTAGCCGCCGATCAGCGCGACGGCGGGGCCGCCGAACAGGACGGCCGTCATGAACCATGCGCCCGTGACGGCCCCAGCCGCGTCGCCGAACGCCTCGCGCACATAGGCCGACACGCCGCCTGCGACCGGATGCCGGACGCCGAGCGCGGCGAACGTGATAGCAAGGGGCGCCGAGAGGACGAGCAGCGCCGCCCACGCGAGGATGGACGCCGGCCCCGCCTCCTGCGCGGCGAGTGACGGCACGAGCAGCAGGCCCGGGCCGACGAGCGCACCGATGTAGAGCGCGGCCCCCCCGCGGAACGCTGAGCATGGATGGACGCTAGCGATGAAATAGGGCGGTTTCCGCCCTCTATTCGTGCTTGACTACCAGCCGTGCCTTCGTCGACCGCACGCCTGCTCGAGCTGCTCGACGTGCTGCAGGCGCGCCCGCTCGTGACCGGTCGCGAGCTCGCCGACCAGCTGGGGATCGACGGCCGCACGGTCCGGCGGGACGTCGCTGCGCTGCAGCGGCTCGGGATCCCGGTCGAGGGCGAGCGCGGCGTCGGCGGCGGCTACCGGCTCCGCCCGGGCTACCGCCTTCCACCGCTGATGCTGAGCGAGGACGAGGCGACGGCGGTCGTCCTCGGGCTGACGGCCGCCGGCCGGCTCGGCCTCGGCGACCGGGACGGCACGGACGGCGCGCTCCTGAAGATCCACCGCGTGCTCCCCGACCAGCTCCGCCGGCGCGTCGAGGCGCTCGAGGCCGCGCTCACGTTCACGGCACCTGCGATCGACGGCGAGCCGCCCGCGGGAGAGACGGCCCTGGTGCTGGCCGAGGCGATCCGGCGCCGCCACCGCGTCGAGATCGCCTACAGGTCGCACGCCGGCGAAGCGAGCAAGCGGGAGCTGAGCCCGTACGGCCTCGTCGTCCACGCCGGCCGCTGGTACCTGGCCGCCCACGACCACGGTCGCGCAGCGCTGCGCACGTTCCGCGTCGACCGCATCCGCCGCGCGAAGATCGGGGACGACGAGACCCAGGCGGCGCCGGACGGCTTCGACGCGCTCGAGCACGTGAGCCGCTCGCTCGCACAGGTGCCGTGGCCGTGGGAGGTCGAGGTGCTGCTCGACCTGCCGATCGAGGAGGCGCGACGACGCGTGCCCGGGACTCTGGCGGAGCTCGCCGAGGAGGAAGGCGGCACGCTGCTCCGGATGCGCGTCAACTCGCTCGACTGGGCCGCCTCGCGGCTCGCCGGCCTCGGCTGTGCGTTTCGGATCCAGCAGCCGGAGGAGCTTCGCGCCAGAGTGCACGGGCTCGCGGCCCGACTCGCCGACGCCTAGTTAGGAGGGTTTGACGGAAACAGACTGAGCCGTCGGGCCGCGCTGCTCGCCCCGATGCTGTGTCCTCAGTCGCGCCCGTAGCCTCCGGCTACGAACGCTCCCTGCGTCCTTGCCTCGGAACGAGCATCGCACCCCGCCGACGAGCGGTATTCCGCCAAACCCTCCTAGGCCACGTCGCGCCGGCGGAGCAGCCAGGCGGAGACCGCGAGGAACACGAGGGCGTACGAACCGAGGACGAGCAGCGCCTGGGCGCCGCCGACGAACGGCCCGTCGAAGGACCCGGGCCCGTTGTCCGAGACTTCGCTTGCCGCCACGCCGAGCTTCGTGACCAGCGAGTAGGCGTTCGCGCGCAGGAAGAACTCGACGAGCCGGTCGACGGCGTTGATCTGGCTGGCCAGCGCGCTGAGCAGGCCCTCGATGACGAGCGCGTAGAGGATGCCGATGCCGACCGCGAGCGCGGTGCCGCGCGAGAGCACGGCGAGCAGGACTCCCAACGCCGCCCAGACGGCGAGGATCAGCCAGCCGGCAGCCAGCCCGCGCACGACGAGCCACGCCGACGGCCAGTCGACGTTCGCCCCCTCGCGGAGCGCGATCACCGAGCTCGCCGCCGCCCCGACCGCGAAGACGACGAGCACGAACGGGACGAGCGCGACGGCAAGCGCGAGCAACTTGGCGCCGAACACGTGCAGGCGGCCCGGGCGCTGGGTGAACAGCGTGCGCAGCGTGCCCCAGCCGTACTCGCTGCCGAACGCGAGCACTCCGAGCATGAGCGCCAAGACGCCGCCGAAGAACGGGAAGCCGACCAGCACATTGCCCACGAGGCGCTGCGGCAGCATGTCGGTTAGCGACTCCCGGCCCGGCTCGTTCAGGTACGTGACGTAGCGCACCACATACGCGAAGGCGAGCGCCAGGAGGAGCCAGATCCCGAGCAGAATCCAGGTGCTCGTGCGCTTACGCAGCACGAGGAGCTCCGCGGAGACGCTGCGGATCATGCTGCCTCCGACTCGGTCAGCTCGAAGAAGACCTTCTCGAGCGAGGCCCGCTCGGGGCGCAGCTCGCCGACGGCGATGCCCGCCTCGACGAGCGCGCGGTTGATGTCGGCTGCGGCGGCCGGATCGGTCGCGATCCGCAGGCCGCCGTCGCTGCGGGCGACCTGCTCGATGCCGCGTAGCGCGCCGAGCACGCGCTCGGCCTCGTCGAGCGGCTCGGCCCGGACGAAGAGGCTCTCGCGGCCGCGCAGCTCGTCCACCGTGCCCTCGCCGACGAGCCTGCCCTTGCTGATCACGCCGACGCGGTCGGTGATCTGCTCGACCTCGGCCATCAGATGGCTGGAGAGGAGCACGGTTCGCCGCCCCCGGCCAAGGTCGCGGATGAAGCGCCGCATCTCCGCCATCCCGGCGGGATCCATGCCGTTCGTCGGCTCGTCCAGGATCAGGAGCTCCGGGTCCTTGAGCAGCGCCGCGGCGATCCCGAGCCGCTGCTTCATGCCCAGCGAGTAGGTGCCGAAGCGGTCGGAGGCCCGGGCAGCGAGGTCGACCTCGTCGAGGACGGGCTCGATCCTGCTCTCCGGCGCGCCGGCGTAACGCGCCAGCACGCGCAGGTTGTCCCGTCCAGACAGGAACGGGTAGAAGGTCGGCGTCTCGATCAGCGCGCCGAGCCGGGCGAGGCTGGCCGGCGAGCCCGGCTCCGCGCCCAGGACGAGCGCGCTTCCAGAGGTCGGCCGGACGAGCCCGAGCAGCATGCGCAGCGTCGTCGTCTTGCCGGCACCGTTCGGACCCAAAAAGCCATAAACCTCGCCGCGCCGAACCTGCATCCCGAGCTGGTCGACGGCGACGATCCGCTGGCCGTACCGCTTGGTCAGCTCGGTCGTCTCGACTACGAACCTGTCGTCACCAGAACTCATGAGTCGAAGGTACGTGCGCGACCCGTGCCTCCACAACGCTCTCAGGGAGGAAGTTCGGTGTCCTCCTCAAGGAGGACACGGATCCTCCCCGCGGGAGACTCGACAGGCCCGCCAGTGGCGCTACCTTCCTAGGGCCATGGCCTTTCTCGAGCGGAAAAGGCTCCTCGTCGACGGCGCGATCGCTGTCGCGGTGCTCGCCTTCTCGCTAGCGGTGCTCTCGAACGGGAATTTCGACCACTCCAACCGCGAGCTCGATGTCTGGGGCGTCATTCTCGCCGCGCTCGCCGCGCTGCCGCTCGTCGCGCGCCGGATCGCGCCGCTGTTCGTGCTCGCGGTCGTCACCAGCGCGACCGCGACGCTTTACGGCTTCGACTACGGCCTCGGTCCGCCGATCGGCTTCGCGATCGCGCTCTTCACGGTCGCCGAGAAACGCGACGAGACCCGACCCGGCGTGCGTAAGCTCATCCTCGCGCTCAGCGTCGTCGTGCTCTTCGCGCCGCATCTCGTGACCGGGGGGTTCGAGCCCGAGCTGCTGCTCGGAGGCGCCGTCTGGGCCGCCGCCTGGTTCGCCGGCGACCGCGCCCGGCTCCGGCGCGAACGGCTCGCGGAGCTCGAGGAGCGCGCGCTCCGAGCCGAGCGCGAGGCCGAGCGCGAACGCCGCCTCGCCGCCGCCGAAGAGCGGACGCGCATCGCCCGCGACCTCCACGACTCCGCCGGGCACGCGATCAACGTCATCCTCGTCCAGGCGGGCGCCGCGCGGCTGCTCCAGGACCAGGACCTCGAGCGTTCCCGAAAGGCGCTCGAGACGATCGAGGAAGTCGCGCGCGACACGCTTGGCGAGATCGACCAGTTGATCCGCGTGCTGCGCGAGGACGGCTCCGGGCCGGAGGTCGAGCCCCCGCCCGGCCTCGCCGCTCTCGAGACGCTCGCCGCACGCTACCGCGCCTCGGGTCTCGAGGTCACGGTCAAGATCGACGGCTCCAGGCGCACGCTCGCGCCCGGCGTCGACCAGGCCGCCTACCGGATCCTCCAGGAGGCGCTGACGAATGCCGTCCGGCACGGGAGCGGTAGCGCCAACGTCGAGATCGCCTTCGGGCCGAGCGTGCTCGAGGTCACCGTCACCAACCCGGCACCCGCCGACGCGGTCAACGGCCGCGGGCACGGCATCGTCGGTATGCGCGAGCGCGCGCAGTTGCTCGGCGGCACGCTCGAAGCGGGCTCCGTCGACGGCGTCTACCGTGTCCGCGCCCGCCTGCCCTGCGGCGAGGAGAGCGTATGAGCGCGGCGGCGGTTCGCGTCCTGCTCGTGGACGACGACGACCTCATGCGCGCCGGCCTCGCGGCCGTGCTCTCCAGCGACAAGACCGTCGAGGTCGTCGGCGAGGCCTCGGACGGGCGCCGCGCGCTCGAGCAGGTGCGCGCGCTCGCGCCGGACGTCGTGCTGATGGACGTCCGCATGCCCGACCTCGACGGCATCGCCGCCACCCGCGAGGTGGTTGGCGCGTACCCGGACGCGAAGGTCGTGATCCTGACCACCTTCGAGCAGAACGACTACATCTTCGGCGCGCTCAACGCCGGCGCCTCCGGCTTCCTGCTCAAGCGCACGAGCCCCGAGGAGCTGATCGCGGCCATCCACGGCGTCGCGGCCGGCGACTCGCTGCTCTCCCCGTCGGTGACTAGGCGCGTGATCGAGCGCGTGGCGCAGCAGCCGGCCGCCGAGCTCGCCCCCGACGAGCGGCTCGGCCATCTGACTCCGCGCGAGCGAGAGGTCCTCGAGCAGGTCGCCCGCGGCCTCTCGAACGGCGAGATCGCCGCCGAGCTCGTGATCGAGGAGTCGACGGTGAAGACGCACGTGAAGCGGATCCTGATGAAGCTCCGCCTCCGCGACCGCGTGCAGGCGGTGATCTTCGCCTACGAAAGCGGGGTCACCAAGCCCGGCCCCAAGACCGCCGCCTGACCTCACTCCCCCGGCCGGAGGACGCGAGGGTCATCCTCGGGCCGGACGCAAGATCCGCCTCGCGGCCGACGACAAAGCGGCGGCGCGTCTCCAACGTGACTCTCGATGCAGTCAACGCTACGAGAGGAGCGAACGATGATCCACAAAGGAGACAGGCTCGAGAATCCTGTGACCGGCGAGGTGCTCGTCTTCCATCGCACCTCAGCGGAGACGAACGGCGAATCGGTCCTGGTCGAGACGATCGTGCGCCCGCACGGCTTCGTCGCCGCCGCGCACGTGCACCCGTTCCAGACCGAGCGCTTCGAGGTGCTCGCGGGCGTGCTCGGCCTCCGCGTCGGCGACGAGGAGATCCTCGCGGGGCCGGGCGACGTCGCCGTCGTGCCGCCGGGCACGCCGCACCGGTTCTGGAACGCGGGCCAGGCCGAGGCGCGCTTCCTCGCCGAGGTCCGCCCCGCCCTGCAGTTCGAGTCGCTGATCGAGACGATGTTCACGCTCGCAGCGCAGGGCAAGACGAACCGGAAGGGCCTGCCGAGCCCGCTGCGGCTAGCCGTGATCGCGAAGGCGCACTTCGACACCGTGCGCCTGCCGTTCCCGCCCGCCTGGCTGCAGCGTGCGGGCCTCGCGTTCGGCGCGCCGCTCGGCAAAGCGCTCGGCTACCGGGAGACGGCGCTGGCCGCGGGAGGTGCCCGATGATCCTCTGGTAGGCGCTCGTCTACCTCTCGGCTCCCTGATCGTCGGTGTCGGGCGTGTGCTCGGTGTGCGGTGACCTCGGACGCGTGGGCGCAGGCTGGCTCGATCGCCGCGGCGGAGACGTCCTCAGCTCGCCGCCGCGAGCGACTCGTGCAGGCTTTCGAGCTTCCGGCGCGTTCGCTCGTCCGCCGGCGAGAACGCGACGATGCGCGTGCCGAGGCCCTGCCCGAGCCAGAGGTTCGTGTAGTCGAGCGACAGCAGGCCGACGGCCGGGTGGCGGGCGCGTTTCGTGCGGCTCTCGACGCCCTGCACGTCGTGGCGCTCCCAGAAGGCGGTGAACTCCGGCGAGGCCGCGTGGAGCCGCGCGACGAGCGTCTTCCAGCTGGGCTCGTCCAGATGCTCGGCCATCGACGCCCGGAACTCGCCGACCAGGCGGCCCACGACCTCGTCCCAGTCGACGATGGTCGCGCGCCACTGCGGGTGCGTGAAGACGAGCCAGAGGATGTTGCGGTCCTCGATCGGCATCGACTCGAGGTCGGGGAAGAAGCTCGCGTAGACGCGGTTGAAGCCGAGCAGGTCGAGGCGGGCGTTGACGATGATCGCCGGGAACGGCTCGAGCTGGTCGACGAGCGGCTGCGCCGTCGGGCACATGTGCAGGCACTGGTCGGCGACCGTGGTCGTCGCCAAGCCGGCGAGCGTGAACAGGTGTGAGTGCTCGTGCGCGTCGAGCTGCAGCGTCCTCGCGATGGCGTCGAGCACCTGCGCGGACGGATGGATGTCGCGTCCCTGCTCGAGCCAGGTGTACCAGGTGACCCCGACCCCGGCGAGCTGAGCGACTTCTTCGCGCCGCAGGCCTGGCGTGCGGCGGCGGCGCGACGGAGGCAGGCCGACCTGCTCTGGCCCAATGCGCTCCCGCCGACTGCGCACGAACGCTCCGAGCTCGCGGCGGCGGAGCTCGCTGCCGTTCGTCGGCGCTAGCGAGACGGCCGGGGCGGCCCCGTTCGTCTCGGTCTCGACGGTCGCCATCACCACCAGTATTGCTGACGAGAGCCGGGTCAGAGTGGTAGCGCTAGTACCAGGATAAACACGCTCTGGTACCAGGGTAATCCGCGCAGGCACGATCGTTGAATGACTACGCAAACAGCTTCGCCCAAGAACGGAGTCGAGCAGCTCGGCGCCCGTGCGTGGGGCATGCTCCTCGTCCTCTGCGGCGCCATCTTCCTCGACGCGATGGACGTCTCGATGATCGGCGTCGCCCTGCCTTCGATCCGCGAAGAGCTCGACATGTCGACCAGCTCGCTGCAGTGGGTCGTGAGCGCCTACGTGCTCGGCTACGGGGGCTTCCTGCTCCTCGGCGGCCGGGCAGCCGACCTCTTTGGGCGCCGGCGGATGTTCCTCATCTCGCTCGGCGTCTTCGTCGGCGCCTCCGCCCTCGGCGGTTTCGCCGACGACGGCTCGCTGCTGATCGCGACCCGCTTCATCAAGGGGGTCAGCGCGGCCTTCACCGCGCCCGCGGGGCTCTCGATCATCACGACGAGCTTCGCCGAGGGCGCGGCTCGGAACAAGGCCATCTCGATTTACACCGCCACCGGGGCGACCGGGTTCTCGCTGGGGCTCGTCTTCGGCGGGCTCCTGACCGAGATCGGCTGGCGCTGGGTGTTCTTCCTGCCCGTGCCCGTCGCGCTGGCGACGCTCCTCGCCGCGATCCGGCTCGTCCCGTCCGACACGCGCGTCGCACGCCCGTCGCGCTCGTTCGACGTCGCGGGCGCCCTGACGCTGACCGCGGCGATGCTGTTCCTCGTGTTCACCGTCGTCGAGGCGCCCGACGCCGGCTGGGGCTCCGCACGCACGCTCGTGTCCTTCGCCGCGACCGCCGCGATCCTCGTCGCCTTCGTCGCGATCGAGCGGCGAACCGCCGTGCCGCTCGTACGGCTCGGGATCCTGCGGTCGGCCTCGCTCGTGCAGGCGAACCTCGGCGCGATGATGCTGATCGGCGGCTGGTTCGGCTTCCAGTTCATCGCCACGCTCTACATGCAGCAGCTGCGCGGCTGGTCGCCGCTCGAGACGGGGCTGGCGATCTTCCCCGGCGGGCTCCTCGTCGCCTTGCTCGCGCCGCGGATCGCGCCGCTCGTGATGCGCTTCGGGATCGGTCGGCTGATCACGGTCGGCCTGGCGTCTACCGCTGTCGGCTACTTGCTCTTCCTGCCGATCGGGCTCGAGTCGAGCTACGCGACGGCGATGCTGCCGACCTTCGTCTTCGCCGGGTTGGGCTTCGCGCTCGCCTACGGCCCGCTGAACATCGCGGCGACGAACGGCGTGGCCGCGGAGGAGCAGGGCCTGGCTAGCGGGCTCGTGAGCACTTCGTTCCAGTTCGGCGGCGCCCTCGTGCTCGCGGTCGCGACGGCCGTGAACAGCGCGAACGTCGGGGTCGACGGCTCCCCGGGCGCGCTGCTCGACGGCTTCCAGGCCGCGATCGGCGTCTCGGTGGTCGCCGCGGTGATCGGCGTGGCCGTGACGGCGGTCAGGTTCCGCCCCGCCCTGGCCCCGGCGCCCGAGGTCGCGGACGAGCCGCCGCCGGTCGAGGCGGAGGCCGAGGCCGAGGCCGCATGAGCGAGCGGTCCGGGGTTGTCACGATCGACCTGCAGGCGAGCTTCCTGCGCCCGGCCTCCCCGGGGAGAATCACCGGACGGGGCCGGGCGCTGCACCGCGAGAGCGACGTCGCCTTCGTGGAGGCCACGCTCTACGACACGAACGACGAGGCAGTGGCCGCCGGCTCCGCCACGGCCCGCGTCATCCAGCTCTCGGGTTAACCCCACCGGCGCCCACGGGGGCCGCCGCACTCCTGCACACCAGCCGGCTCCATTGTCCAGCGCAGCCTGCGCAGCGACCCTGAACTCATGGTTCAAGACAGCGAAAGGAACGATTCCATGAGATTCAACCTGGCAGCTCGCGCGGGGCGGTGGAGCGCCGCGCACTGGAAGACGGCCACCTTCGGGTGGATCGCCTTCGTCGTCCTCGCAGTGGTCATCGGCGGTGCCGTCGGGACCAAGAATCTCGAGGATGCGGAGGGCATTCCCGGCCAGTCCGGCCGGATGGAGAGAATTCTCGACGACGAGTTCAAGCAGCCCGCCGGAGAGACGGTGCTGGTCGAGAGTCGCAGGCTCACGACGAGCAGCCCGGAGTTCCGGGCCGCGGTCGGCGACGTGACCCGGCGAGTCTCGGCCGTTCCGGCGGTGACCAACGTGCGCAGCCCGCTCGCGCGCGGCAACTCCGACCAGATTTCCGCGGACCGGCACTCGGCGATCGTCCGCTTCGACATCCGCGGCGATCCGGAGAAGGCGGTCGACAAGATCGACCCGGTGATCGCGGCCGTGGACAACGCGAAGGCCGCCCATCCAGAGCTCTCGATCGGCTCCTTCGGCGCCGCTACCGCCGAGAAGGAGATCGAAGACTCGATCGGCAAGGACCTCGAGCGGGCCGGGCTGCTCTCGATCCCGGTCACGATCGCCGTCCTGATCGTCGCCTTCGGCGCACTCGTCGCGGCAGGCATCCCGCTGCTGCTCGCGCTGACCGCCGTCGTGGCGACCATGGGCCTGCTGGCCATCCCGAGCCAGGTCTGGCCGGTCGAGGAGGAGAACATCAGCGCAGTCGTCCTCCTGATCGGCCTCGCCGTCGGCGTCGACTACGCGCTCTTCTACTTGAAACGAGAACGTGAGGAGCGGGCCGCTGGCCGCAGCGAGGGCGCTGCTCTCCAGGCCGCCGCGGCGACTTCAGGCCGGGCGGTGCTCATCTCCGGCCTGACGGTGATGACCGCCATGGCGGGGATGTTCCTCACGGGCGACAAGTCGTTCGGCTCGTTCGCGATGGCGACGATCATGGTCGTGGCGATCGCGGTCCTCGGGTCGCTGACCGTCTTGCCCGCACTCCTGTCGCGCCTCGGCGACGGCATCAACCGGGCGCGGGTGCCACTCCTGCATCGCCTGCAGAGGCCGGGCGGCGGCCGCGGCTGGAGCTGGATGCTCGACCGCGTGCTGAGGCGCCCGGTGGTCTCGGTCGTCGTCTCGGCGGGGCTGCTCGTCGCGCTCGCCCTGCCGGCGCTCGACATGAAGACCGTCGTGCCCGGGGCGGAGGCCTTCCCGAAGGACCTCGAGGTCGTGCAGGTCTATGACCGGCTGCAGGACTCGTTCCCGGGCGAGGCCGAGCCGGCCGTGGTCGTCGTCAAGGCGCCCTCGGTCGACCGGCCTGAGGTGGCCGCGTCGATCGACGCCCTCCGCGAGCGGGCGCTCGCGACGGGGCAGGTGCACAAGCCGATCACCGTGGACGTCAACCAGGCCCGGACCGTCGCCTCGATCGAGCTTCCGATCGACGGCTCCGGTAGCGACGACACCTCGTACGCCGCGGTCTCGACGCTGCGCAACGAAGTCGTGCCCGAGACCGTCGGCTCCGTCGACGGCGTAGAGGCGGGCGTGACGGGATCGACCGCGATTTCGAAGGACTTCGGAGACGCGATGCGCGACAAGGCGCCGCTCGTCTTCGTCTTCGTGCTCGCGTTCGCGTTCCTGCTCCTGCTGGTCGCGTTCCGGTCACTCGTGATCGCGGCGAAGGCGATCGTGCTCAACCTGCTGTCGGTGGCGGCGGCCTTCGGCGTCCTCGTCCTCGTGTTCCAGAACGCCTGGGCGAAGGGCCTCCTCGGCTTCGACTACTCCGGCGGCGTGATGGCCTGGCTGCCGGTGTTCCTGTTCGTGATCCTCTTCGGGCTCTCGATGGACTACCACGTGTTCATCCTCAGCCGGATCCGCGAGGCTCACGACCGCGGGATGCCGACCGAGCAGGCGATCTCCTACGGGATCAAGTCCACGGCGGGAGTGGTGACGAGCGCCGCGATCGTGATGGTGTTCGTCTTCTCGATCTTCGGGACGCTCTCGCTGATCATGATGAAGCAGTTCGGCGTCGGGCTCGCCACGGCCGTCCTGATCGACGCGACGATCGTGCGCGGCGTGCTCCTGCCGGCGACGATGAAGCTGCTCGGCGAGTGGAACTGGTACCTGCCCAGCTGGCTCGGGTGGCTGCCTAAGCTCCGGCTCGAGGGCCCGCCGGCCCCCGCACAGGAGACGCGGTAATGACGATGCAGACGACCTCACAGAGCAGCGGCGCGAACGCGCCGCTGCTCACCCGTTTCCTGGCGCCCCTGACCTCCGCGGATACGTACCGCGGGCTGTTCTTCCTCTTCACCCAGCTCGTGCTCGGTGT
>JBKPFP010000209.1:0-2723 GCA_046744435.1 Actinomycetota bacterium
GCGGGAACGCAGTTCGATCCACGCGTCGTGCTCGCGCTCGTGGCAGAGCTCCAGGGCCGAAGGTCCTAGTCGCGAACCCTTCCTTCTAGGGATTGGGGCTGCGGCTCGCCGGCCGATCTTCATGGCCGGCGTCTTGTTCCCTCCGGCGTCCACCCCCTCCCCCAGGAGTCCTCAAATGCATTCACGCAACGCTTGGTTCGTGCGGCTGGCCCTGCTCGCCACCTCCATTGCCTGCGCAGGCTGGAAGTGGGACGGCGCCAACCCGTTCTAGAACACGATTCGTACTACCAGGCGGACGGCCGGGAGCAATCCCGGCCGTTTCGCGTCTGGAGGGCTAGCACTCAGCAGGCGCCGGCTCGCCGACGGGCTCCGGCTCGTCGCTCGGCGCGGCGCTCTGGAGGAACACCGCCGCGAGCGCAGCGGCCACGAGCGAGAAGAGGGCGCCTGCGAGGAACGCGGCGTGGTACCCGCCCGTGAGCGCAACGAGCGTGCTGTCGCCAGAGGCGCTCAGGCTGTCCGTCCGTGCGGCCGCGATGCTGGCGAGGACGGCCAAGCCGAGCGCGCCGCCCATCATGAACGAGGTGTTGACGACGCCCGAGGCGAGCCCTGCGTCGCTCGGCTCCACATCGCTCATCGCCGCGAGCAGCATCGGGTTGAACGCGAGGCCGGCGCCGAAGCCGAGCAGGATCATGCTCGGGAGCACGTCGACGACGAAGCTCCCGTCGACGGGTGCCCGCGCGAAGAGCGCCAGGCCGATCGTGACGAGCACCATCGCCACGGCCAGCGGCGCCCGGATCCCGTAGCGCATGACGATCTTCGCCGAGAGCCCGAGCGAGAACACGCCCATGATCAGCGTCTGCGGCAGGTAGCCGAGGCCGACCTCGAGCGGGCTGTAGCCGAGCACGAGCTGCAGGTAGAGCGCCGAGAGGAAGAAGGACGCGAACATCGAGGCCGACCAGAGGACGCCGATCACGTTCGAGGCGGCCAGCGTCTTCAGCCGGAAGAGCCCGAGCGGAACGAGCGGAGCGGGCACCCGCGCCTCGATGACGAGGAAGGCGGCGAGCAGGGCGGCCGCGACGGCGCCCAGGCCGAGCGTGCGAGCGGACGTCCAGCCCCACTCCTGGCCGTTGACGATCGCGTAGACGGCGAGCATCAGCGAGGCGGTGACGGTTACCGCACCGGCGACGTCCAGCCGGGTCTTGGCGTCTGCCTCGCGGGCGACAGGGATGAGGAGGAGGCTGAGAACGAAGACCGCCACGCCCACGGGCAGGTTGACGAGGAAGATCCAGTGCCAGTCGAGCGCGTCGGTGAGCACACCGCCGAGCAGCACGCCGATCGAGCCGCCGCCGGCTGCGACGAAGCCGAAGACGCCCATCGCCTTCGCGCGCTCGGCCGGCTCGGTGAACAGGGTCATGATCAGCGAAAGCGCGACCGCCGAGACGACCGCGGCGCCCAGGCCCTGCACCGCGCGCGCTCCGACGAGCATCTCCTGCGAGCTCGCCACTCCGCAGGCGAGCGAGGCCAGCGTGAAGAGGGCGATCCCGAACAGGAACAGCCGCCGGTGGCCGAAGAGGTCTCCGAAGCGCCCCGCCAGCAGGAGGAAGCCGCCGAAGGTGATCAGGTACGCGTTTGCCACCCAGGCGAGCGAGCTTTGGCTGAAGCCGAGGTCCTCGCGGATCGACGGCAGCGCTACGCCGACGATCGTCACGTCGAGGACGATCATCAGGTCGCCCAGGCAGAGGATGATGAGCGCCAGCCAGCGCGTGCGGCTGTCGAGGGTGGTCATGCGCGGGGTCCTTTCGGGTGAGTTTTCGTCATTTGCAGGGTTAGACCAGGTTTGCGCGCGGAACTCATCGGTTCCGGCAGCGATGAGTTTCGGTCCCCCGGACGGTCTGACTTCCGATGGCTGTGCCTGCCCAGGAGACGATCGAGTTTGCGATCTGCCGCCCGCTCGCGCGTGCGAATCTCGGGGAGCTTTGCGAGCGCGTCTGTAAGGCGCTCGAGTCGACCGGCGCCGGGGTCGCGATCTGCGATCTCAGCCAGGCGCGGGCCGACGCGGTGACCGTCGAGGCCCTCGCGCGCCTTCAGCTCGCCGTGCGTCGGCGCGGATTTCAAGCGAGCCTGTGCTCGCCGTCGCCCGAGCTGCTCGCGCTAGTCGAGTTCATGGGACTGCGCGAGGTGCTGCTCTAGCTGAAGCCTGTTGAAACGGGGCAGCGACTTGGCGCGGTCGCTGGCGCCGTGTCGACGGCCTTCCGTGTGGTGCACCACCACACGCGCGTCAGGCCGTGGGCATCAAACGAGGCGAGCTTTCAGTCGCCGAAAGTGCAAAGCACTTCGGCGAGTCCCGGCCCGTGGGCCGGGACCTACTCGTCGAACTCGAGCGGCAGCCCGAAGAGCGGGAAGACGCGCTCGGTGTCGAGGAAGAACGTGAGCTCGACGATCTTGCCGTCCTCGACCTCGAGCACCTGCAGCGCCCACGGCTCGTAGCCGTCGCCGGACTCCTTCGGCTTGTACTGGCCGAAGGCGGGCGCGCCGTTCGCCGCCAGCGTGGGGATCATGCGCGAGCCACGGCAGCCGATACCCGGCCCGAGCCACCACGCGAAGATGTCGTCGCGGCCGCTGAGCCAGAGCTCGTACGGCGGCATCGACTGCTGCGCGTCCTCCTGGATCAGGGCCGCGAGCGCATCCATGTCGTAGGCCTCGAACGCCTCGACGTAGCGCGC
>JBKPFP010000463.1:0-5387 GCA_046744435.1 Actinomycetota bacterium
TGTATTCGGATCGAGGACGAACGCGGGAACGTCCTTGTAGACGAAGCCGGCGTACGGCCGCCACAAATCCGGGCCGGGGTCTCCCGTGCCAAACGGGACGCAGTTGTCGACCGCTGGGCTGTCAGGGAAGATCGTGACGACGCCGGTCCCCAGCGGCCTGGCACGCTCGTAGAGGTGGGAGGTCCGCACTCCGGAGGCACCCGTCTTGTCGGCGCGGAGCAGGGTCGGCGTCTTGGCGTAGACCCGGTCGCCGGCGGCGAGCGTGGCGCTGTAAGAGCCATCCGGCTCCTGCGTGACGCTCCAGGAGGTAACGGGCCCACCTCCAGCGGCGAGCCCACTCGAATGCTCGGCCAAGCCGGCCGCCCCACCGGGAACGACCACTGCCAACGCGGCGACCGTGATCAGGCTCAGGCGTGCGCGCCGTTCCCTCACGTCCCCTCCTCCGCCATACGGCTACGCAGTGAACATAACAAACAGGTTCTCGGAAGGGAGCCGAGGATGAACTCGCCCCTTTGCAGGGTGTTCTCGGCGGACGGAGCGGCGCAGGAGTCGAACCTACCGAGCCGTGGGTTACACGACCGCACCGGTTTGAAGGTCTGAGCGGGAAGGTCGCTCCGCTTAGCTAAGCGGCTCCCCGGTCTGCTCGGTGCGCTCCGGTCGGCTCAGGTCGGCTCAGATGGGCAGAAGTTCGGGCAGAGGTTTCGCGCCGGCCGCTGCGTCATGGGGTTGCGCTTGGGCTCCACGCGACCGCCGGCGAATGAGTCGTGGCTCTACCCAGAAACACAACTCTATGAGGCCCAGGGGCGCGCGAGCCTAGGCAAACACAACTCTATGTCGCGTAAAAACCTCTGAGCAGGGGAAAAAGCGTTCGGAATGGTGTGCCCTCGCCGCTACGCTTTGAGTCGAGATGAATACCGCGACGGTGCTTACCCGCGTCCCGCCCGAGCTGAAAGACGCCGTGGTCGTCATCACCCGCGGCAACTACGGCTCGACTTCGGCGAGCTCTTCTCGAGCGAGGACGCGAAGGAAGGCATGACCGCGTTCGTAGACAAGCGCCCAGCAACCTTCAAGGGCCGCTAACAGAACCCCAACAGCACAGCGCTACCCTCGCGGCGTGCGCGTGCTCGCGTTGTTCGTCGCCGGCCTGTTTCTGGCGCAGGGCCTTTCGGCGGGGCTGGCCAAGAGCAGCACGCCGGCCGCGGAGCTCTCGTTCACAGTGCGCTCGGGATCCATCGACTACTCGGCAGTCTGCGTCGGGTCTGCATCAGCAGTCCGGCAGGCGCGCCGGATGACGGGCCTGTTCTCCTACTACCAGTCCGCTCGCTGGTCGCCCGACGGCTCCGTGCTCGCGGCCGACGTCTGGCGGCCGCGCGACAACGCAATCCGCCTCCTCAGAGCCGACGGGGCTCCGGCCGGGCGGGCTACACGTCCACTGGCCGACGAGCACGACGAGCGGCCGGCTTGGTCACCCGACGGGAGCACGCTCGCGTTCGAGCGCGAGTTCGGAGCGCGGGGCGGAACCTGGCTGACGAGCGGAGGGGTCGAGCGCCGGATCTCGCCGCGACACGCCTATGCCCTCGACTGGTCGCCGACGGGCGACCTGATCGCGATCGACGTGGGCGGGGAGTTCGACAACGTGATCGAGGTGATCCGACCGACCGGGGAGCTCGTGCGCAGGATCGAGGTTCCGCGGGTCGCCTCCTTCGAGGACGGGGTCAGCTGGTCGCCTGACGGCACGCGACTTGCTCTCGGGGGCGGCGTCATCGTCGACCGCACGGGCAATCGCCTTGGGCGCTACGCGGCCCCGTCGGGTAACCCCAGCGACACGACGTATCCGGCGCGGATGCCTGCCTGGTCGCCTGACGGCGCCTTTGTCGCCTACGAGCTCGCACCGAGCTGGAGCGACGCGCGGACGAACGTGCGCGTCCTGGGGAAGGCCGACCTCTATCTCGGCCCTGTCGACGGCTCAGCGCCGATCAGGCTGACGAACACGCCCGACATCGGCGAGGGCGCGCCCGCCTGGCGCCGCGGCGCACGGCCGGCCGGTATCGCCCAGACGTGCGTCCGCTACGGCTCCGCCCGCCGCGACGTCATCCGTGGTACCGCGGGCGACGACTTCATCGTCGCGGGAAGCGGGAACGACCTCGTCTACGGGGGCGTCGGGAACGACTACGTCGCCGGCGGCAAGGGCCACGACGCTATCGTCGGCGGTCCCGGACGCGACGCGCTCTCAGGCGACCTCGGCAACGACGGCTTCAACACGCGCGACCGAAACCGCGACTACGTGACGGGCGGTTGGGGCCGCGACCGTGCGTTCGCGGACCCGCAGCGCCTCGACGTCCTTCTCGGCGTCGAGCGTGTAGTACGGCGCTAGGCGGGCGGGAGCAGGATCCGCTCGGCGGCGAGGATGCCGCCGTGCCCGGCCTGGGCCGCGAGCGTGAGCCTGGGCGAGCTCAGTCCACACCGCAACCGTTTCTCCCGGTCGTGCACTCGCGAGCGGCGCGCCGACGGCCACGTTGCCGGACTTGTGCTCGAGGCTGTTCGCGCAGAAAACCGGGCAGACGTAGCCGCTGCGTATGCAATCCGGACAACGGAGAGGCTCGCTTTCGGCGGGCCTTTCCGCTGCAAGGGGCGGAATCGGAGCGGCGCAGGAGTCGAACCTACCGAGCCGTGGGCTGCACGACCGCACCGGTTTTGAAGACCGGCTGGGCCACCGGGCCCATGCCGCTCCGCGGGCAGCGTAGCGCCGTGCAGCTCTCGCTAGGCTCTGGGACATGTGCCGAAACATCCACACGCTCTTCAACTTCGAGCCCGAGGCGACCGACGAGGAAGTCCGCGACGCCGCCCTCCAGTACGTGCGCAAGATCAGCGGCTTCACGAAGCCGTCGCAGACGAATGTCGAGGCTTTCGACCGCGCCGTCGACGCTGTCGCGACCGCTTCGTCGAGGCTGCTCTCCGAGCTGGTGACCTCCGCGCCGCCGAAGGATCGCGAGGCCGAGGCGGCGAAGAAGCGCACCCGCTGGCTCGAGCGCCAGGCCGCGGCCTAGCTCTTCGCGCGGGCCGCTCGCCTCAGGACGCGCTCGTCGCCGACGCGGCGCGTGAGACCGTCCGCGTCGAAGCGCTCGAGCAGCAGCTGCGCCGGCCGGCGAGAGATGCCGAGCAGGTCGCGGAACCGGGCCAGCGTGATCGAGCCCGCCCGCTCGCACTCGGCGACGAGGGCGTCGCGGGCTTGTGCATACGCATCCGGCGACAGGGCGTGCCCGTCGCCGAGCCGGACCAGCCGCCCTGCGCTCTCGAGGTAGCGGGCGAGCTCGGCGTCCTCGACGCGAGCCGTGCCCGTCCCGGCTGCGGCGAGCTCGGCCTCGACGGCAGCGGCAGCCTCGGCCCGCGGCCCGAGCGCAGCACTGGCGCCGGGCAGGTACGCGTTCCCGCCGCGACGCTCGACGCCGAGGAGCGGCATGAGGTCCGCCGCCCACTCGTCGGGCAGGAGCTCGGGGACGGGCAGACCGGGGTCGAGCGGCGAGTCCTTGGCGTGCTGCTCGAGGCGCCGCCGCACCCGCTCGCTCTCCTCGCGTAGCCACTCGGGGGAGTAGACCCAGTCTCCGGTGCGCTCAACGGCGCCGAGGCCGGACGCCAGCTCCTCGGCGGTCAGCAGCGCCCGCGCCGCCAGCTCCCGCTCGCGCACCGGCTCGTGCACGAGCGCGCGGACGATCGAGGTCGGGTCTCCCTGCTCGAGCAGCTCGAGCCGCGCGGGATCGGCCTGCCGCGGCGGCGACGGGTCGAGGACGAGCCCGCCGCCGACCGTCGTCTCCATGCGCAGGACGACGCGGTCTCCGCGTGCCGCCACGACCGGCGCCGCCAGCCGCAGCTGTGCGTAGCGCTCGCCGACGCGCACGATCCGGGCCGGGATCTCGGCCGTCCCGTGGTGGGCCTGGACGCGGGCGCCGTCGGCGATCGGCTGCAGCTCGTCGAGCACGACGTCCAGCCTGTACCCGACCGGGTACACGCCGGGCGCGACGAGCGCCTCGCCGCGGTGCAGCTCCCTGCGCTCGACGCCGGGCAGGCTGACCGCGACCCGCTGCCCCGGCTCCGCCCGCTCGACCGGCTGGTCGTGCACCTCGACGCTGCGCACGCGCACGGACCGGCCGCCGGGCTCGACGCGCAGCTCGTCCCCGGCCCCGATCGAGCCTGACCACAGGGTGCCGGTGGCGACGGTGCCGATTCCGTGCAGCGTGAAGGAGCGGTCGACGAAGAGGCGTGTCGGCAGCGACGCACCACGTTCCTCTATTCGTTCCGCCGCACGGGCGAGAGCGCCGCGCAGCTCCTCCAACCCTGCGCCGGTCACGGCACTGACTGCGACGACCTCGGCGCCGGGCACGAGCTCGCGCGCCTCCTCGAGAACCAGCTCGAGCACGTCCGGCTCGGCCACGTCCGCCTTCGTCACTGCGACCACCCCGTCCTCGATTCCCAGGAGCCGGAGGACTGCGAGGTGCTCGTGCGTCTGCGGCCGCGCGCCCTCCGCCGCGTCGACGACGAGGAGGAAGAGATCGATGCCCGTCGCGCCCGCGACCATGTTGCGCACGAAGCGCTCGTGCCCGGGCACGTCGATCAGCGACAAGCGGCGCCCGTCGGGAAGCTCCAGCGGCGCGTAGCCGAGGTCGATCGAGATCCCGCGCTCCTTCTCCTCGGGCAGCCGGTCCGTGTCCTTGCCGGTCAACGCCTGCACGAGCCACGTCTTGCCGTGGTCGACGTGGCCCGCCGTGCCGACGGTCAGAGGCATCGCGCCTGGATCAGCCGCGCGCCGCGACGACGGCCGCGGCGACCTCGGTGACCTCGGCGTCCGTCAGCGTGCGGCAGTCGAGCAGGAGGCGGCCGTCGCGGACGATGCCGATCACCGGTGGCTGGCCGATGCGCAGAGGCCCTGCGACCTCCTCCTCGACCGCACAGGCGTAGCTCCGGAGCTGCGCGAGTGGGAGAGCGCCGCCGCCGACGCGCGCCACAGTCTCCTCGACCTCGCCGCCGACGAGCTTCGCCAGCCGCTCCGCGCGAACTCGCACCACCTCGGGGTCGTCCTTGACCATCCGCAGCACTGGCACCTCGCGGACGGCCGCATCCGGCTCGAGATAGAGCGCCAGCGTGCCCTCGAGCGCCGCCAGCGTCAGCTTGTCGGCCCGCACGGCGCGCTGCAGCGGATGCCGTCGCAATTGCTCGACGAGGTCGGCCCGCCCGACGACGATGCCGGCCTGCGGGCCGCCCAGGAGCTTGTCGCCCGAGAAGCAGACGAGGTCGGCGCCGGCGGCGAGGCTCTCCGCGACCGACGGCTCGTCTTCGACCTGGCCGATCACGCCCGAGCCGAGGTCGTCGACGAGCGCCAGCCCGTGCCGCTG
>JBKPFP010000426.1:0-11614 GCA_046744435.1 Actinomycetota bacterium
GTCGCCGCGCCCTGGAAGGGCTCGACCGCGGACGGGTGGTTGTGGCTCTCGACCTTGAAGGCAACGGCCTCGCCCTCGCCGAGGTCGACGACGCCGGCGTTCTCGCCGGGGCCCTGCAGGACGCGCGGGCCGCTTGTCGGAAAGCGGCGCAGGAGCGGCGCCGAGTGCTTGTAGGCGCAGTGCTCCGACCAGAGCAGCGAGAAGACGGCGAGCTCGAAGTGGTTCGGGTCGCGGCCGAGCAGCTCGCAGATACGGTCGAACTCCCCGTCGGTCAGCCCGAGGGCGCGGTGGAGCGGCTGTTCGGCGACCCGCGTCAGGGATTCGAGTCTAGCGACGGTTCTGGATGGGCCGAACGTGTCCGCACCCGACACGTGTCCCTGGGGCCGGCCGCGTGCCTCCCTCCAGTCGTGAGCCTAACCCCGAGAAACGCACGCATTCGTGCCGCCTCTGCGCCGGTTCGTGACCCAGACCCAGATGGGTAGCCTGCGTAGATGCGCGGCTACGTCCCCTTGTTGCTGCTCCTCGCAGCCATCTGGGGCGCGTCGTTCATGTTCATCAAGATCGCCGTCGACGAGCTCGCGCCGACGACGACGATGTTCCTACGCCTCGCGTTCTCCGCGCTTCCGCTCGTCGCGCTCGTCGTCTACAAGCTCGGGTTCCGGCCGGCGAGGGAGCAAATGCTCGCCGTCACGCGCGCCGCGATCATCCTCGGCGTCGTCAACACCGCGCTCCCGTTCACGCTCATCGCCTGGGGCGAGACGCGCATCGACTCCGGCGTCGCCGCGATCGGCAACGCGTCGATGCCGATCTTCGTCACGCTGCTCGCGATCCGTTTCCGCGCGAGCGAGCGAGCGACCGGGTCGCGTCTCTTTGGCGTCGTCCTCGGCCTCGTCGGGGTCGGCGTGCTCGCCGGCGTCCATCCCGAGGGCGGCTGGGCCGGAGTGGCCGGGACGCTCGCCGTCGTCGTGGCGTCGTTCTCGTACGCGGTCGGCTCGCTCTATACCCAGTCCGTGCTCGAGGACGTGCGCAACGACGTCCTCGCGGCGACCTCGATCGCCTGGGGCGCGATCCTGCTCGGCCCGCTCGGCGTGGCCCAGGCGCCTGCAGACGTGCCCAGTTGGGGCGTGATCGCCTCCGTGCTCGCGCTCGCGCTCGGCGGCACCGTCGCCGGACAGCTCATCTACTTCCGCCTGATCTACGCGTACGGCACCGCGCGCGCCAGCCTCGTCGTCTACCTGCTGCCGGTGACCGCGCTCTTTTACGGCGCCCTCTTGCTCGACGAACCGATCACGGTCGCGGCGCTCGTCGGGCTCGTGCTGATCCTGACCGGCACGGCGCTCGGCTCCGGCCTGCTGCGACTGTCGCGACGAGGGGCGGCCGTCGCGACCTCACCGTGAGCGAGACGATCGACGGCGACGGCTTCCGCCTGCGCCGTGCGGCGCCCGAGGATGTCGACTTCTTCGCCGAGCTCGTCTCGCACGACGACGTCGAGCCGTTCCTCGCCGCGGTCCTGGCGAAAGAGCCCGCCGCGATTCTCGAGGAGATCGAGGCCTCGCTCGCGGCGCCTGGCGAATCAGGACGCTTCGTGATCGAGGTCGAGGAGGACGGAGGCTGGCGCCGCGCCGGCGTCATGAGCTTCGACCTCGCGAACCGGCGCAGCAGAATCGCCGACCTCCGCGGCCTCGCCGTGCACCCCGATTTCCGCGGCCGGCACCTCTCCGACGACGCGGCCCGCCTCTTCCAGCGTCACCTGATCTTCGACCTGGACTTCCACCGGTTACAGCTGGAGATCTACGACTTCAACGAGCGGGCGATCAAGCACGCGGAGCGCTCCGGCTTCGTCCGCGAGGGCGTCAAGCGCAAGGCGTACCACCGGCACGGCGAGTGGGTCGACAGCGTCCTGTTCGGACTCGTTCGTGAGGATTTAGACGACTGATGTGTGCAGCGCGGCGACGGCGGCCGTCCTGCTGGTGACGCCGAGCTCTTCGTAGACGTTCTCGAGGTGCTTGCGCACAAGTCCCCGCTCGATCGTCAGCCGCTCGTCGAGCCGGCGGCTTCCTAGCCACGGAGCGATCTGGCCCGGGAGGCGTCCGTCGCCGACGCTGACGTAGCAGGCGAGCAGGCGCTCGGTCGCGGCTGAAGCGAAAAGAAGACCCGCGTCGGAGCACTTTGGCGGCTGTCGGAGCAGCCGGAGCAAGGTGGAGCTCCCCGCGGGTCGTGCACAGTTTCCGACAGGCGCCGACCGGCGTCAACCGGAAGCGGTTAGATTGCGAGCCGAATCGAGGGACACCCAAGGGGGGAGTTGTGATTCGCATGCGTTCTCGAAGCGCGGCGCTGTTGGTCGGCGTCTTGGCGCTGCTGCTAGCTACTGCAGTCTTGGCCGGCTCGGCGCGAGCCGCGGCCTTCACCCCCGGCTCACCAGGGCTCGGGGATCCGTTCTTCCCGCTCGCGGGCAACGGTGGCTACGACGTCTCGCACTACTCGCTCACGCTCTCGTACGAGCCCGCGAGCAATCATCTGAGCGGAACTGCCGCAATCACGGCGACCGCGACTCAGAACCTGTCGAGGTTCGATCTCGACCTACGGGGCTTCAGCATCTCCCAACTGCTCGTCGACGGGAGTTCCGCGTCTTTCACACGTGACGACCAGGAGCTGATCATCACGCCCAGGTCCGGAATCCGCGAGGGGAGCTCGTTCACGATGCTCGTCGCGTACGCCGGGACGCCGGCGGTCGTTACCGACCCCGACCAGTCGATCGAGGGCTGGGTCCCGACGGACGACGGCGCGTTCGTCGTCGGCGAGCCCCAGGGCTCACCGGCGTGGTATCCCGCGAACGACAACCCGCGCGACAAGGCGACCTACGAGTTCAGCGTGAGCGTTCCAGCCGGACTGACGGTGATGGCGAACGGCGTGCTCGTTTCGCAAACGACGAGCGGCGGCTTGACGACTTGGGTGTGGCGCGAGACGGATCCGATGGCTCCGTACCTTGCGACGGCGACCCTCGGCCGCTTCGACCTGACCGTCTCGACCGTCGCCGGCGTCCCCTCGTACGTGGCTGTCGACCCTCAGCTCTCGAGGGGGCAGGTGCTGAGCAAGCTGCCGGAGATCGTTGCGTTCTACAGCTCGATCTACGGGCCGTATCCGTTCACCGCGGTCGGCTCGGTCGTGGACTCGGCAAGAAACGTCGGCTACTCGCTGGAGACCCAGACCAAGCCCGTCTACGATCGCATGCCGGACGAGGCGACGCTCGCCCACGAGCTCTCGCACATGTGGTACGGCGACTCCGTGACCCTGACGCTGTGGCCCGACATGTGGCTCCACGAGGGCTTCGCGACGTGGTCGGAATGGATCTGGAGCGAGCACAGCGGGAACAAGTCGGCGCACCAGTGGTTCGAGGGCTACTACAACACGCCGCCTCAGGACATCCGGTTCTGGACGCCGCCGCCCGGGAACCCGGGCACGCCGGAGCTCCTCTTCAACGGCACGATCTACATCCGCGGGGCCATGACCTTGCAGGCGCTGCGCGAAAAGGTCGGGGACTTCTCCTTCTTCCGGATCATGCGCAGCTGGGCAGCGGACAATCGGTACGGCAACGTCACGACGCCGCAGTTCATCTCGCTCGCCGAGCAGGTCAGCGGTCTCGATCTCGACCACTTCTTCGACGTTTGGCTCTTCCAGCCTGACAAGCCGGTCTCGTGGTGAGGCCCTTTCCGGATCAGCTCGGGCTCTCGCCCAGGAACCGCATCGGGTTTGCTCGGGCAATGGTGTCGAAGACTTCTTCGCCGAGCACCGCCCGAATGCGCAAGGAGCGCCGGCGCTCCTCCAGCTCGGCGTTCTCGACGACGTAGAAGTCCGAGCCGAAGAGAACGTGGTCGCGCACCTTCTGATCAGAGAGCAGCACCTTGAGCAGATAGACGTGCTCATCGTTGGCGTAGAGCGTGTAGCTGATGTCGGTCCAGAGATTCGGGTACTTCCCCGAGCGGAGCATGTCGAGGATCTTCGCGAGCCAACTCTTCCTGGCCGGGTCCCCTCCTGAATGCCAGGGCCGGTCGAGGTAGCTCGTCCAGTCGCCCTCGCCCCCGAAGTGCGCGAGGCAGATCCGTAGCCTTGGGTACTTCTCGAGCAGCGGCTTGTAGGCGTCGGGGTCGGTAAACCGGGTCAGCAGTTCGAAGCGGCCGAGGTTCAGCAGCTCACGGGTGACGGGGTCGGTGCGCATCTCGACAGTCGGCTCGCCGCGGTACTGCACGCTCGCCGGACGCGAGCAATGCGTGAGCACGGGCAGGTTGTGCTCCTCTGCGTATTCGTAGAGCGGCCAGAGCCGATGGTCGTAGGGGTGGTAGCCGGTCGGCGGATACAGCTTCAGTCCGCGGAAGCCGTGCTGCTTGATCCGTGCGATGGTCTTGTCAACGATCCCCTCGTGTCGTGGGTCGACCGCAGCGAAGGGAATGACGATCGAGTCGGGGTAGAGATCCCGGAGCTCGACGAGCTGGTCATGTTGCTCGTCGATGTCGACTGCGACACCGCCGGCGTTCATCTTCGTCATGTCCATCGGCAGCACGACGAAGCGCGTGCCTTCGGGATAGAACCCGCGCACGATCTCGAAGATCTCGACCTGTGTTCTCTTGTAGGAAGTGTCGATGATCTGCGCGTAGCGTCCTAGAGGCTTCTTCCTCCGCGGATCGACGAGGCGCGCAAAGCGAATGAAAGCCTGCCGGACCAGCGGAAGCCGCGCCAGCTGCGGCACCGGCCAGGGCAGGAATCGGTCAGGCGTGTGCGCCTGAGTGAATGTGTGAACGTGGCAGTTGGTGATCTCCACGACGCCTCCTTCGAGAACGGCATCGCTAACTGGACGCCGAGCCTGCCACTTTCCTTTCCGCGACCGCCCCACCTAGGGCGTGACCTTGGACAGCGCCCCTTCGCCGGTCAGCAGTCGCGCGAGCTCGGTTCGTGAATGGACACTCAGCTTTCGGTAGATGCGACGAAGGTGGGCCTCGATCGTCTTCGGGCTGAGGAAGAGCGCTGCGCCCGCCTCACGATTCGTTGCGCCCTGGCCGACCACCAAGGCGACTTGGAGCTCCTGCGGCGTCAGCTGGTTGGATGCGAACGGGCTGTGGGGTCGCGCCGGCTCGCCGGTGGCAGCGAGCTCGCTCCGCGCCCGTTCGGCCCACGGCTCGGCGCCGAGCTGCTCGAATGTCTCGAGCGCTGAACGAAGCGGCTCGCGTGCATCCGTCCGCCGGCGAGATCGCAGTAGTCGCTCGCCGAAACAGAGCTCGGTCCGGGCCTGCTCGAACGGCGTCGGCGTCCGGGCGTGCAACTCGATCGCCTGAACGAAACTCTCCTCGAACTCCTCGTCCGAAGCGAGCAGACCGCGGCAACGAGCCGCCGCGGCGAGCGCCCAGTTGCGTTGAGTTTCCTCGGCTTGGTGCGCAAATACCTCGAGCACGCGGGCTGCGTCCTCTGCCCGGCCGGTGCGCACGTGGGCCTCGATCAGGTCCGCGGCCCACTGGATTACGGCCGGCTCTCCGAGGCCTCGCTTACGCACCTGACGCGCAAGGGGCTCGAGGTAGGTGGAAGCGTCCTCGCTTCGTCCGATTCCAAGCTCGAGGAACCCCAGCGTGGACATCCCGTAGGCGACGATCGTGCCCATCTCTGCCGGCGCGACCTCCCGCGCGCGGGCGAGGTGCGCGCGACAATCATCCTCGCGTCCCTGTCCGGCTTCGACTCGAGCCAGACAGACGAGGCTGAACGCGTGCGTCACGTGTTGTCCCGTCTCCTCGGCGATGCGAATCGCCTCGGCCGCGCCCGCATACGCGGCCGCCCACTTGCCGGTGCGGAAGTCGAGCTCCGAAAGGCCTGCGAGCGGGTAGGGGAGGTAGCCGAGCGCGCTCTGGCTGCGCGCGGCATCGATCATCTGGGTGAAGAGTTGGCGCGCCAGGTCGTACTCCTCGATCCAGGTCAGGACCTGGCCGGGCGTGACCAGTTGCCGGACACGACCGAAGTCCGTCGACTCGAGCAGCGGCTGGAACCGCTCGAGCAGCGGGTATGCCTCGCGGGTGCGGCCACTCAGGAGGAGGGCAACACCGAGGACCGCAGCGGCGTGAATTTGAGTGGTGTTGCTCGCCCGTTCGGCGGCCGACCGAGCTCGCTCGGCCGTTTCGAGGCCGGCTCGGATGTCTGCCCCCATGAGGCACGCCCAGGCTGCGTCAGTGAGCATCCTCGCCGCCTTCCCGGGGTCCAGGTCACCGACCGTCGACGCCTCCTCGACGAGCAATCTGTGGGCGTCCATCGGCGCGCCCGACCACATCTCGACGGCGCCGCGAAGGTGCTGAATAGCCGCGCGGACACGCGGCTCACGAGTCTTCGTGAGCGCCTCCTCGAGAAGTTCGAGTGCCCGGTCCGCGCGACCCGCGATTCGCGTGTCGTCTGCCGCCTCGAGCAGTCGTCTGGCTTGCTCGCCCTCGTTGGCGCTCAGCCGCGCCGCTCGCTCGAGGGCGAGCGCCGCCTCTGCGTGACCGCTACGCTCGCGAGCCTCGAGCGCCGCCTGCTCGAGAGCCGAAGCGACCTCATCGTCCAGCTCGGCGGCCGCTGCAGCAAGATGCCAGGCCCTCCGGTCCGGTCGCTGGCCAGCCGAGGTCTTCGCCAACGCGTCGTGACTCTCCCGGCGTGCTCCACCCGTCGCCGAGTGGTACACCGCTGCCCGGAGGAGTGGATGCCGAAACTCGAGCACATCACGCTCCACTGAGATCAGCCCTTGCTCTTCGGCTGTCGCCAGACCCTTGGGGTCGAGCCCGAGCACGTCGAGCGCCCCTTCGATGGCGTCGAGTCGGCCTGATTCGCTGGCGGCTGCTACGAGCAGTGTCCTTCGTGCCTCTTCATCGAGCGCCTCGATCTGACGAAGGAATGCGCGCTCGACGGCGGGTGCGGCCGGCAGGGGCTCCTCCATCGGCTCGGAGCCGGCGAGCTGGGCCTCGCTGAGGAGCCCCGGGATCTCGACGAGGGCGAGTGGGTTACCCTGCGTCCCACGGACGAGACGCTCGGCGACCTCCGGTGCCGGCTCCTGTTTCAGACGGCGCGACAGCAGTTCGCGGGCGTGCTCGCGTTTGAGACCCGTCAGCACCAGGCTCTCGAGGCCGCTCGCCGAGAAGGCGCCGGCTTCTTCCTGCCGGACTGCCAGAAGCAGCGCTACTCCCTCCGAGTCCAGCCGCCGGGCCGCGAAGAGCAGAGCCTCGGCCGAGGAATGATCCAACCACTGCGCGTCGTCGATGACGGCTAGTACCGGCGCGACGTCTGCGACGGCAGCGAGCAGGTTCAGTGTGCCGGCGCAGATCGTGAAGCGGTCGCCCGGAGCAGGAGGCGTGAGCCCCAGGGCGCCGGCCAGTGCAACGGCCTGCGGCTCTGGCAGCTGAACGAGGTGGTCGAGGACGGGACGAAACAGATCGCCGAGCGCCGCGAAAGCGAGCTCGGATTCGGACTCCACTCCTCGGGCGCGCAGCACGATCATCCCGCCGGATTGCGCGACCGCGTAACGGAGGAGGGAGCTCTTGCCGATGCCTGCCTCCCCCTGCACGACGAGTGCTCGGCTGCGCCCGCGCTGCACCTCGGCGAGCAGGGCGGCGATACGCTCGGTCTCCGCCTCACGGCCGATGAGCTCGAGGCTCTCCTCCCTGATCTCAGTCCGGAGCGCCTCTTGGTCGACGGCGAAGAGCCGCCATTCTCCGGGAACGCCGCGAAGGTTGTACACCCCGCGGTCCTCGAACTGGAGGCTCGAGCCGGCCAGCAGTTCCTTGACGGTGCTCGAGACCAACACCTCGCCGGCTTGAGCTATCGCGTTGATACGAGCGCCGATGTGGACCGCGAGCCCTCCGAGCTTCTCTCCGATCAGCTCGCACTCGCCGGTGTGAAGACCGATGCGGACCCTGAGCCCGAGCAGGGGAACGGCTTGGCTGACTGCGGATCCGCAGCGGACCGCCTGCGCCGGCCGATCGAATCGGGCGAGGAACCCGTCTCCCGTCGTATCGATCTCACGCCCTCCGAAACGCTCGAATTCCTGGCGAACGACGACCTGGAAGCCCTCGAGGAGTTCCTTCCAACTGCGATCGCCGACTGCCGCCGCCCGCTCGGTCGAGCGAACGAGGTCGATGAACATCACCGTCGTCACGACGGATTCGGCCCGCGCGGTCGACTCGTTGCTCAAGCGGCTCACAGCGAATCAATGTAGGCGCTTTCGCGATCTTTGTCACGAACGCAGCTGGCGCCCGAACGGAACGTCCAGGGTGCTTAAGGCCGGGCCGTACGAGGCGCTACCTGCACACGATGTACCGGATCACCGATCCCGGGAAGAGCCGAGCATTCTACGAAGCGCTGGGGCTCGAGTTTCGCAGCGACATAGACATCGTGCGTGACGGCGAGCGCGAGGCGACGAACTACTTCTTCGGAGTGCCGGCCAGGAAGAGGAGCTGGAGCTGACGTTCAACCCCGACGGTCGGACCAAACGACCTCGGCACCGGCTACGGCCACATTGCGATCGGCGTCGACGACCTCGACACGACCTTCACGCAGCTCCGCGAGGGCATCGAGCCGGAAACCCGCCGTACAGCATCCGCGAGGGCGGGCCGCGGCTTTGCTTCGTCCAGGACCCGGATAGTGCGGGCGGCAGAACGCCGACGACGCCCGCTTCTGTTCCAGTTGTGGCGCCCCGCTTGTCGCCGAGCAGGTGGCGCCGCGCACGGTGCGGAAGACCGTCACCGTCCTCTTCTCGGACCTGGTCGACTCGACGCCGCTGGGCGAGAAGCTCGACCCCGAGTCGCTGCGGCGCGTGCTGGCACGCTGGCACGAGTCGATGCGCACCGCACTCGAGCGGCATGGAGGCACGGTCGAGAAGTTCGTCGGCGACGCCGTCATGGCGGTCTTCGGCCTGCCGGTCGCTCACGAGGACGACGCGCGTCGAGCCGTGCGCGCGGCGGGCGACATGCGGGTCGCGCTAGCGGCGCTAAACGCAGAACTGAAACGCGACCACGGCGTCGAGATCGAGTCGCGGACCGGCGTCAGCACGGGTGAGGTCGTCGCCGGCGCCGGGGAAACGCTCGTCACGGGAGATGCCGTCAACGTCGCGGCGCGGCTCGAGCAGAGCGCCCAGAGAGGCGAGATCCTGCTCGGAGATGCGACGCTCCGCCTCGTACGCGAAGTAGCGCTGGTCGAACCAGTCGAGGAGCTTGCGCTCAAGGGCAAGACGCAGCCGGTCTCGGCCTGGCGCCTCCTCAGCGTCCTCCCGGACATCCCTGGCTTCGCGCGTCCACTCGCGACCCCCTTCATCGGCCGGGAGCAGGAGCTCGCAGCCCTTGAGGCAGCGTTCGAGCGCACGGCCGCGGAGCGGTGCTGCGAGCTGGTGACGGTGCTCGGCGAGCCCGGGATCGGTAAGTCGCGGCTGCTGCGCGAGTTCGCCGCCGCCGCTGGCGGGCGCGCCCGAGTGCTGGTGGGCCGCTGCTTGCCGTACGGCGAGGGCATCACCTACTGGCCGCTCGTCGACATCATCCGGGAGGTGGCAGGAGGGGAGCCGCGGGCGGTCGTTTCCGCGCTGCTTGCCAATGACGAGAACGCCGAGCTCGTTGCCGAGCTCGTCGCCGCGACAGTTGGTGCCTCGGAGGGGACTGGATCGACGGACGAGATCCACTGGGCGGTACGCAAGCTGCTCGAAGCGCTTGCCCGCGAACGGGAACTCGTCGTCGTCCTCGAGGACCTGCACTGGGCCGAGGCGACCTTTCTCGACGTCCTTGAATACGTCGCTGGATCCAGCGCCCGCGGGCCAATTCTGCTGGTCGCCAGTTCACGGCCCGAGCTGCTCGAGACGCGTCCCTCATGGGCCACCGCAGGTCTGACGTCGGAGCTCGTCTCCCTCGAGCCGCTCGACGAGCCCGAGATCGAGACCATGATCGATCGCTTGGCCGAGGCCCACGAGCTCCCTGTCGCCGTGCGCGCTCGCATCATCGCGGTTGCCGAAGGTAACCCCCTCTTCATTGAGCAGCTGCTCGCCATGTGGGCGGAGGCTGAGGGGCACGAACTCGCCATCCCGCCAACGATCCAAGCTGTGTTGGCCGCCCGCATCGACCGTCTCGAAGCGGGCGAGCGGGCAGTCATCGAGCGGGCCTCGGTCGAGGGTCGAGGCTTCCACCGTCGTGCGGTCGAGGAACTCGCGCAGACTCATTCCCGCGTCCCGGTGCCCGTGCCCGTGGGGGCACCCCCCCGCTGCACCGTCGGTCGAATTCGGCGGGTGCGGTCGCGGGCAGCGAAGGGGCGCGTGATCGCCTAGAGGCCGCGCGCGGGCACGCCGCTCCACGCCCAGCACGCGCGTCAGCCTCACGCTCAGCCGCGGCCGTCGTTAGAAGGGCTCAAGCCCGCGGCTTTCCTTGAAACCCGGACTCGCCAGCGCAAGAATGGATGCTTGGCGGCGGTGGAAGCCGGTGGCGCTTGGCCAATTCTCGCTCACTCCAGTCGGCAAAGCAGGAAAAGCGCGATAGCCCGGGCCGTAGCGAAATAACGGCGGCGATACGAGCCATCTCGCCTCCTCCTCCCTTGAAAGCAGGCCTAGCCGCGGCGCTCGGCGCGCTCGCCCTGGCATTCGCAGTGATGCCGGCGGCTCTGCACCGGATCACGCACGAGCAGGAGGCGGCAGGCAGCGACTTTGCTGGCTTACCGCTGCCGGCGCAGGCGGCGATCTCCGACGCCCTCGGGCGGGACGACCGCTCCTACCACGCGCGCGCCACCGCCGGCGGATTCACGCTTGCGAACCGGCGGCATGGACTTAGCGCCCGCTTCGGCGTCGAGGGAGTCGAGGTCCGCTCGCACGGCAAGCGCCTCGGGCTCACCCTGCGCTCCTGGGGTTATGAGCAGGCGCTCCGCCCAGTCGACGCCGCGCCGCCGCGGGCGAACGCGAACCGGATCGCCTACCGGCGCGGCCCGCTCACCGAGTCGTACGCGGATGGGCCGCTCGGACTCGAGCAGCGCTTCGCGCTGCGGGCGCCGCCGAGTGAGCGCGCCGAGGGAGCCCTAACGCTCGAGCTTTCCCTCTCCGGCAGTCTCAGACCGGTACTCGAGCGCGGCAAGCGTGGCCTTCGCTTTGCCGGCTCTGCGCTTCGCTACCACGGCCTCGGGGCGTGGGACGCCCGCGGGCGCGAGCTCCCCGCACACATGGACCTGCTGGGCCGCACGGTCCTTCTGCGGATCGACGATCGGAGCGCGCGCTACCCGGTGACGATCGACCCCTTCCTGCTGCAGGCAAAGCTGACCGCCGCCGACGGGGCGGCGGGCGACCAACTCGGTTTCTCGGTCGCCGTCGCCGGCGACACGGTGGTCGCCGGCGCGCCCTACGACATGGTGGGCGCGAATGGCAATCAGGGCTCTGCCTACGTCTTCGTCAAGCCGGCCGGCGGCTGGGTGAGCGCGACGGAGAGGGCCAAGCTAACCGCCTCGGACGGCGCTGCAGGCGATGTGTTCGGCATCTCGGTCGTGATCTCGGGCGACACGATCGTCGCCGGCGCTCCCTATGCAGACGTATCAGGCCACTTCCACCAGGGGGCCGCCTACGTCTTCGTCAAGCCGGCCGGCGGCTGGGTGAGCG
>JBKPFP010000466.1:0-3166 GCA_046744435.1 Actinomycetota bacterium
GCAAGGGACATGACCGCGAGAAAGCCGGCGAGCACGAGCCCGATCGGCAGGAGCACCCGGTCCACGACCGAATCGCCCTCCTCGCGAGGCGGCGGAACGCTGCGCCTCTCGGCCGCAGGCCGCGGAGACGTCTGTGTGACCGGGTACTCCGACCAGAGCTTCTTGAGCCCGGGCGGCACGCTGCCCGAGGGCTTGGGCGGCTTGGCCGGCTCGTCTGCGGCGTAGGTGAGCAGAGGCAGCGCCAAGCACGCGACGAGACAACTCGCCGCAAGCAGGAATCGGGCGAGGACCGCAGACATGAAAGTCGAACCCTCAAGGGACAATAGCGCGATTCCTTCGCGGATCGAACTCCGCTCCTTGCGCGAATTTCTGCAACGCGCTACGGTCAAATGCGATCTGTGGCGAAGGAGCTCTGTGGCGTCTCTGCGGCGAGTACCCACTACGAACGATTCGACCTTCGACCGGAACGAGCTGCTCGCGCGCGCGCTCGTCGCCGGAGGGGTGCTCGCCGGAGGAGGCGCGCTCGTGGCGGCGCTGCCGCGGTTCGCGGCCTCGGCGCCGTCGGCCGCGCAGGACCGCAAGATCCTCAACTTCGCCCTTCTCCTGGAGTACGTGGAGGCGGGCTTCTACGAGGAAGCGTTCGCGAACGGCAAGCTCACGGGCGATCTGCGCGAGTACGTCTCGGTCGTCCGCGGCCACGAGCGCCAGCACCTCGCCTTCCTGAAGAAGGCTCTCGGCAGCAGCGCGCGCAAGGAGCCGAAGTTGGACTTCGGCGACGCGACTTCCGACCCCAACCGGTTCACCAACGCCGCGATCGCGCTCGAGGAGACGGTCGTCGCGGCCTATAACGGCCAGGCGGGCAATCTCACGAAGCCGACGCTCGCGCAGGCTGCCAGGATTGTCTCCGTCGAGGCGCGCCATGCCGGGTGGATCCGCGCGATCGCAGGCAAGAACCCGGCTCCCGACGCGACCGATGCGCCGAAGACGGCCGCACAGGTGCAGTCCGCCCTCGACCAGACGGGGTTCGTCGGCTGATGTCGGACCTGACCTTCGGCGAGCTCGATCGGGACGGCGCGATCGCGGAGGCGGTCGAGCGGGTCGCGGGCGACACGCGGGCCGGTCTCCTCGGGAAGGCGGCCGTCGGCGGCGCCGCGCTGCTGGGAGCTCTGGCCGCCGCCGGCCGGGGGGAGGCTGCCACCGCCCCCTCGGACGTCGGCATCCTCAACTACGCGCTCACGCTCGAGTACCTCCAGGCCGCCTTCTACACGGAGGCCGAGCGGCTGGGCGCCGTCCGTGGCAAGCTCGCCCACGTTCCGCGCCAGCTCGGCGCCGTCGAACGCGCGCACGTGACCGCGCTCAAGCAGGCGCTCGGGTCGGCCGCGGTGGCGCGTCCCGGATTCAACTTCCAGGGTGTGACCGAAGATCAGACGAAGTTCCTGCAGACCGCAGTCGCGTTCGAGGACCTCGGCGCCGCGGCCTACAAGGCGCAGGCGGCCCGGATCACGGCGCCCGCCCTGCTCGCGGCCGCGGTCTCCATCCACTCGGTCGAGGCGAGGCACGCCGCCTGGATGCGCTACCTGGCCGGAGCTACGCCCGCTGCGAGTGCGTTCGACGAGGGGAAGCCCGTGTCCGAGGTTCGCCAGATCGTGGCTTCCACCCGGTTCGTCGTGGCGCGCCCGCGCATGACCTCGTCCAAGAAGCCCAAGCACACGGGGTGAAGCCCCCAGGCAGGCGCCGACAAGGGAGGCTCGCTCTCGCGCTCGGGGCCGCGGCGGCGACGCTCGCAGCCGTCGCCGTGCTCTGGGTGGAGTCGACCTCGTCGGCGGGCGGCAACGATGACGTCGCGTTCCCGGCCGCGCCGCAGCCGGCGCTCACGGTGCCGCGCCCGACCGAGCTGCAGAAGCACAGCGCGACCTCGTACTGGGTGACCGTGCGCCGCGACGTCTCCGCTCGAGCAGCCCCGGGCTCCACTGCCCCGCTCGTCGCGCGGCTCGAGAGGCGAACGTCGGACGGCACGACGAATGCCGTGCTCGTGCTCGGTCGCGCGCGGGACGCGGCCGGCCGGCTCTGGCTGCGCGCCCGCCTGCCGATCCTCCCGAACGGCAGCACGGGCTGGCTGCCCCGCTCTGCCCTCGGCGTGTATGGCGTCGTCCACACGCGGCTCGTCGTCGACCTGGAGGGTCTCACCGCGACCCTGCTGCGCGACGACCGGCCGGTCTTCCGGGCCCCGATCGGCGTCGGGCAGGCCGAGTGGCCGACTCCGACCGGAGAGTTCTACATCCGCAGCAAGCTGACCAGGTACAGCAGCCCCTTCTACGGGCCGCTCGCCTTCGGCACGAGCGCCCGTTCGGCCGTCCTCACCGACTGGCCTGGCGGCGGCTTCGTCGGCATCCACGGCACGAACGCGCCCGAGCTGCTCCCGGGACGCGTCTCGCACGGCTGCATCCGGCTCCGCAACGAGGACATCCTCGAACTGGGCCGGCTGATGCCGGTCGGCACACCGCTGACGATCCACTAAATGGTCCCGGGCCACGGGCCCGGGACTCGCCGAAAGTGCTGCGCACTTGCGGCGACTAAAAGCTCGACTCGCTGGATGCCTGCGCCCTTACGCGCGTGTAATTGGGGCACCGCTTGCGCCGCGAGGCGAAAGCGGCTACCGGGAATAGCCCACCCTGCCTGAACCAAGCCTCTACTAGGCCGGCGTCGGGAGGCCTTCGATCGCGCGCAGCGCGCGCTCGATCTCCTCGTCCTCCAGCGCGACGTCCTCGAGCTTGCCGGCGAAGTAGTTGTCGTACGCGGCCATGTCGAAGTGGCCGTGGCCGGAGAGGTTGAAGAGGATCGTCTTCTCCTCGCCGGCCTCGTCCGCGGCCTTCGCCATCTGGATCGCGCCGTGGATCGCGTGCGCCGCCTCCGGCGCGGGGATGATGCCCTCGGTGCCGGCGAACTCGACGGCCGAGGCGAAGATGTCGTTCTGGAGGTAGGCCTCGGCCCGGATCAGCCTGTCGCGCACGAGCTGCGAGATGAGCGGCGCGACGCCGTGGTAGCGGAGGCCGCCGGCGTGGATCGGCGCCGGGACGAAGTCGTGCCCGAGCGTGTGCATCGGGACGAGCGGGGTCAGCTTGCTCGTGTCGCCGAAGTCGTAGGCGAAGACGCCGCGCGTGAGCGT
>JBKPFP010000330.1:0-3332 GCA_046744435.1 Actinomycetota bacterium
GCATCGGGCGCCGCTGGTTCTCGGAGATCGAGATCAGGCCCACGCGAGGAGCGACCTTGGCGATGCGGCCGTAGACCTCCTGCGCGTCGCTCGAGTCGAGCGGCCCGTGCACGGTGTGCAGGACCGGCGTCCCGACCGCGCCGCCGAGCGCGGCCGCGGGCATGCCCGAGTGGTCGTTGATCACGTCGAACTCGTCCGCCCGCTCGTAGCACCCGAGCGCGTGACGCAGCTCAGGGATGCTTCGTCCGATCAGCTCGCTCGGAGCCGTCGGGTAGACGGCTGAGAGCTTCGCCTTCGTCAGCGAGTCGCCCGAGGCGAAGAGCGTGACGTCGTGGCCCACGTCGGCGAGCCCGTCGGCGAGCAGCGAGACAACGAGCTCGATGCCGCCGTAGCCCGTCGGCGGCACGGCGAACCAGACCGGGCTGAGGACTGCGATGCGCAAGGGGTCACTCACGCTCTTCCACCTTGACCATGGCATCCTGCACCCTCACGTCCCAGACGCGGTCGAACGCACGGATCCCGGAGAGCCGCAGCGTGCCGGCCCACGCGGGCAGCTCTAGCGGCAGCAGCGAGCGGAGCTGATGCCGGCTGCGGTCGGGCTGGAGCCCGAGCAGGAGCTGGAGCAGCAGCACGGGCGTCGCCGCGGCCCAGGCCTGAGGCCGCGCCGCCGTCGGATAGGCGATCGGGAACGGCGTGTCCCCGCGCGGGAGCCCTGCGAAGACCTCGGGCAGCTGGTGGTCGAAGTGGCTCGACGCGTTCAGCATCCGGCGCACGATCCGCTGCGCCTCGGGCCAGCGTGCGTAGCGGGCGAGGCCCCAGGCGATCAGCGAGTTGTCGTGCGGCCAGACCGTGCCGTTGTGGTACGAGAGCGGGTTGTAGGCGACTTCGGCGGCCGACATCGTGCGCACGCCCCACCCGGACCAGAGGTCGGGCCCCATCAGCTTGTCGACGACCTTGTCGACGCGGTCCGGGAGCACGATCCCGCTCCAGAGCAGGTGCCCGATGTTCGAGCAGATCGAGTCGACCTGGCGTTTCTCCGCGTCGAGCGCCAGCACGTAGTAGCCGCCGCGCTCGTCGCTCCAGAACGCCTCGTTGAACCGGGTCCGCAGCTCCTCGGCCTCTCGCTCGAGACGCTCCGCGAGCTCGCGCTCCCGCCAGACCTCGCGCGCGAGCTCGGCCGTCCTGCGCTTCGCGTCGTAGACGTAGCCCTGGGCCTCCACGGGCGCGATCGGCGACTGCGCGAGGGTTCCGTCCGCGAACCGCTGCGAGTCCCAGGAGTCCTTCCACGACTGGTTGTCGAGACCGCGCTCGCCCCGCTTGCGGTACTCGACGAAGCCGTCGCCGTCGAGGTCGCCGTACTCGTCGATCCAGCCGAGCGCGCGCAGCGCCGGCTCCTGGAACGAGCGCACGAGCGCGTCGTCGTCCGTCCACCGCCAGACCTCGGAGAGGAGGATCAGGTAGAGCGGCGTTGCGTCGATCGTCCCGTAGTACGCGGGGAACCAGGTCCTGGCCGCCTTACCGCGCCGCACCTCGTGGACGATCTTCCCGGGCTCGGCGTCGATGCCCGGATCGTCCTCGTGCGCCTGGAGGTCGGCGAGCACTTGCAGGGCGCTGCGCGCGAGCTCGGTGCCGAAGAGGAGCGTTTGCAGCGACGTGATGATCGTGTCCCGGCCGAAGACGGTCATGAACCAGGGCATGCCGGCCGCCGGGAGGTTGCCGAGGCCGTGGCCGCTCGGGAGCCGCAGCGAGGCGAGGTCGGCGATCGAGCGGCCGAATGAGTGCGCGAGCTCGTCCCACGAGGCGCGCAACTGCGGCACGCGGAGCTTCCAGGCGTCCAGCGAGGACTCGATACGGTCGCGCTCCTCGCCGAAGCGCTGCACGGCCATGCGCGGCGCCATCTCGTCGTCGTGGTCCAGCGAGGGCACGACCTGCATCTCGAGTTCCCAGGAGTCGCGCGGCTCGAGCTCGATCCAGTAGCGCACCTTGCCGGGCTCGACAAGGCCCGGCATCGAGAAGATGACGTGCGTCTTCGCCGGAAAGGACTCGTCCTCGAGCACGAACAGGTTTTCCTCTTCTTCGTACTGCGGCTCGGCCAGAGCCGGCAACGGCTTCGCGCGCACAGGGTCGCCGAGAGCGAAGTCGTGGTCCTTGACCGCGAAGATGTCCGCGAAGTCGGTCCCGAACTCGACGGCGAGCTCGAACGCGACCGGCTCGGGGCTCTGGTTCTGCACGTGCATACGGTCCTGCATTCCCTCACCGACGAAGCGGTGCCGCCCGACGGAGATCACGTCCTGCGGAAGCTCGCCGGCGAGCGGGTTCCGCAGGTAGAACGCGGCCGAGTAGTACTCGACCCTGCCCGCCGAGAGCAGGAGCGGACGGTGGCCGTTGATCGTCAGCGCCAGGTGCGAGAGGAAGCGGGTGTCGTGCGCGAACAGGCCGCTCGTCGGCCAGCTGAAGTCGCCGTTCGAGTCCGAGACGCAGAAGTTCGAGCCCTCGAGGATCGTGATCGCCATGGCGTCTACTCGTCGTCGCGCAGGATGCGGGCCGGGCTCGACTGGGCGAGCGCCTTGACGACGAGCTCGTCCACGTTCACGTGTGCCGGCCGCGTGAGCGCGAAGACCACGCACTCGGCGATCTCATCGGGCGTGACCGGCTCGACTCGCTCGTAGACCTCCTTCGCCTGCTCGACGTCACCGCGGAAGCGCACCGTCGAGAACCCGGTCTCGACGAGGCCCGGGTCGACGAGCGTCAGCCGGATCGGGCGACCGAGAAGGTCCTCGCGGAGCGCGTACGTGAAGCCGCGCACCGCGAACTTCGACGCGACGTAGACCGCGGCGTTCTCGTACGCCTGGCGTCCGGCGATCGAGCCGATGTTGACGATATGGCCGCCGTCACGGAGGTGTGCCAGGGCGAGCCGCGTCATGCGGAGCAGCCCGAGGACGTTCGTCTCGATCACCGTCGCCTCGTCCTCGTCCGTGGACTCCCAGAACGGGTCGCGGCCCAGGGCGAGCCCCGCGTTGTTGACGATGATGTCGAGGCCGCCGAGAGCCTCCAGGGCACCGGTGAGAAAGCGGTCGCAGCTCTCGGCGTCCGTGACGTCGAGCTCGAGCGTGACGACGCCCTCGCCCAGCTCGCGGAGACGGTTGGTGCGGCGCGCGCCAGCGGCCACGCGAGCCCCGGCGGCGGCGAGTGCCCGCGCGGTCGCCGCCCCGATCCCGCTCGAGGCGCCCGTGACCACCGCGGTCTTTCCAGAGAGCGGAGCCAAGCCGCGCAGACTAACGGGGCCGGAGAGCGCTACGCGGCGACGCCGCTCGGGGCGTCGAGGACGAGCC
>JBKPFP010000238.1:0-5693 GCA_046744435.1 Actinomycetota bacterium
CGCGGCGCCTTCCCGCCGGGAGACAAGCCGATCGAGCGCGACGCCGACCAGCCGCTCATCGTCACGGGCCGCGCCGCGAGCTATCCCGCCCCCGACGGGAAGCTGACCTTCGACAAGCTCTCGAGCGTCTACCTGAGCGGCAACCGGACGCGCGACGACGCTCCGAACCACCTGCGGGTGCAAAAACACGTGCCGCGCGAGCTCGGTGAGCTGTGGGTGCACATGTGCCCGGCGCAGGTGTACGAGGTCGAGGCGGGCGAAGGCGAGGTCGAGGTCGAGGTGACTCCCTCGAACTGCGTCCAGTGCGGCGCGATCAGCGCGAAGGGCGGGCGCCTGACGCCGCCGGAGGGCGGTTCGGGACCCGAGTACACGCTCACGTAGGGACTTCGGGAGCGGGCGCGAACGGGTAGCTCGTGCCCGACGGCGACTCCGGGAGGGACTCCGTATATGCAGGCTTCTGGCGTCGATTCGCCGCCCTGTTGATCGACGCGCTGCTGGTCGGCGTCGTTCTGTTCTTAATCGGTGCCGTGATCGGAGTCGCGGTGGGTGCGTCCGGCGACGACGACATCGGCGACGGCTGGTCGGCGCTGGTCGACGTGGCCGGCTTCGCCGGGTGGTTCATCTACTTCGCGCTGATGGAGAGCTCGTCGCGTCAGGCGACCGTCGGCAAGATCGCGCTCGGGATCGCGGTCACCGACCTCGAGGGGAACAGGCTCTCGTTCGGCCGTGCACTCGGACGGAACCTCGCCAAGATCATCTCGGCGCTCATCCTCTACATCGGGTTCATCATGGCCGCGTTCACGAAGCGCAAGCAGGCCCTGCACGACATGATCGCGAGCGCGCTGGTCGTCAAGCATGGCGAGCAGCCAGCGGCCCAGCCGGAACGGCTCGAAGCGACCGTCTGAGTACAGTCCAGCGCGTGTCACTGGCCGACTCCTTCGGCGCGCTGCGGGAACGCCGCTTCCGGCTGCTGTGGTTCGGGCAGACGACGTCGACGCTCGGCGACGGGCTCGTCCCGGTTGCGCTCTCGTTCGCGGTCATCGGGACGCTCGACGGCTCGGCGACGGACTTGGGAATCGTGCTCGCGGCGCACATGCTGCCGCTCGTCGCGTTCGTCCTCGTCGGCGGGGTCTGGGCCGACCGCCTTCCGCGCCAGTTCGTCATGCTCGCCTCGGACGTCGTCCGCGGTGTGGTGCAGGCGATCGCGGCCGTCCTGTTGCTGACGGGTGGAGCAGAGCTCTGGCACCTCGTCGTTCTCGTCGCGATCTACGGCACGGCGGAGGCGTTCTTCCAGCCGGCGGCGACCGGCCTCGTGCCCGCGACCGTGAGCGCGGCGCGCCTCCAGCAGGCGAACGCGCTGATCGGGCTCTCACGCAGCACGTCGTTCATCGTCGGGCCGGCGATCGCAGGAGTGATCGCGGCCACCACGAATCCGGGCGTCGTCTTCGTGGTCGACGCGGCCACGTTCGGCGTCAGCGCGGTCTGCCTCGCCCTCCTGCGCCCGCCACAGGCGGTTCGTGACGCTGCACGTGAGAGCTTCCTCTCAGACCTCAGAGGCGGCTGGCGCGAGCTGGTCGCGCATCGCTGGCTCTGGGTGATCGTCGTCTGGGCGTCGACCTACCTCGGCCTCGTCGTCGCTCCGTTCATGACGCTCGGGCCGGTTATCGCGAAGGAGTCGCTCGGAGGCGCGTCCGCCTGGGGGCTGATCGTCGCCGGCTCGGGGACCGGGTCGCTTGCCGGTTTCCTCCTGGCGCTGCGCTGGAAGCCCGGCCGGCCGATGCTCGTCTGCAGCCTCCTCGTCGTCCTCGTCACGCCCTCGATCGCCCTGCTCGCGCTCCGCGCGCCCGCACCGCTGATCGCCCTCACGCAGGTCGTGGGCGGAACCGGGATGGGCTTCTTCACCGCGGTCTGGCAGACGACGCTGCAGCAACACGTGCGCGAGGAAGCCCTCTCGCGCGTGAGCGCGTGGGACTGGATGGGCTCGTTCGTCTTCCTTCCACTCGGCCTGGTGCTGGCCGGGCCTGTTTCGGAAGCGATCGGCATCTCGACGACCCTCTGGATCTCCGTTGCATGGGCGCTGATCTCCACGGGCATCGTGCTGCTGGTGCCCGAGGTGCGGAACCTGCGCCGCCTCGACGAGCCCGAGCCGGAGCCGGAGGAGGTGCTCGCGACGCTCCCGGGCGAGCCGGCGCAGGCGATCCATGGCTCCTGAGCTCTCGCGGGCGGACGTAGTCGCGGCCCGGGAGGCGATCGGCGGGCGGCTGCACCGCACGCCCATCTTCTCGTCCGCCACGCTCGGCTCGCGCGCCTACCTGAAGGCGGAGCTCTTCCAGCGCACAGGATCGTTCAAGCCGCGCGGGGTGCTGACGAAGCTCGCGTCGCTCTCGGACGACCAGCGCCGGAGCGGCGTGATCGGCATCTCGGCTGGCAACCACGCGCAGGCGCTCGCCTACTGCTCCAGGCTCGAGGGCGTCGACTGCCTCGTGGTCATGTGGTCGGGAGCGAGCGCGCAGAAGATCGAGGCGACGCGCGGCTACGGGGCCGCCGTCGACCTCGAGGCCGACGGGCCCGCCGCCGCATTCGACCGCCTCGACGAGCTGATCGCCGAGACGGGGCGCACGCTCGTCCATCCGTTCGGCGACCCGCTCGTCGTCGCCGGCCAGGGCACCGTGGGGCTCGAGATCTTCGAGGACGTGCCCGACGCGGAGGTGGTCGTGGTGCCCTGCGGCGGGGGCGGGCTGGTCGCGGGCATCGCGATCGCGGCGGAAGGGAGGCGTGTGGTCGCCGTCGAGCCCGAGCTCTCGCCCGCGCTCAACCGTGCGCTCGCGGCCGGGCACTCGGTGCCGGTCGAGCCGGCCTCGATCGCGGACGGTCTCAGCGCGCCCTTCGCAGGCGAGCTGCCAGTTGAGATCTGCGGCGAGCTCGGCGTCGAGAGCGCCCTCGTCACCGAGGAGGAGATCGTCGACGGCATGCACTTCGCGTACGGCCGCGCGAAGCTCGCGTGCGAGCCCGCCGGCGCGGTCGGAATCGCCGCGCTGCTGGCCGGAAAAGTGGCCGTCGAAGAAGGCCAGACGGCTATGATCGTTGTCTCCGGAGGCAACGTAGCACCCGAAACCGCCTCTGCTATCCTGGCCCGGCGGTGAAGGCTGGAATTCATCCCGAGTACGACTTCGCGACCGTGCGCTGCTCCTGCGGCAACGAGTTCCAGACGCGGTCGACGAAGTCCGAGCTGCACGTCGAGATCTGCTCGAACTGCCATCCGTTCTACACGGGCAAGCAGAAGCTCGTCGACACGGGCGGCCGGGTCGAGCGCTTCCAGCGCCGGCTCGAGAAGGCCGGCGGCGCCCGCCGCGGCTAACCTCAGAACATGAGTGCGCCCATAGGCGGACAGGCCGTCCTCGAGGGCGTGATGATGCGGAGCCCCGCCCACTGGTCGCTGGCGGTGCGCAAGCCCGACGGCGAGATCGCCGAGGTCAACCGCCCGATCACGTCCCTGATGACGCGGCACTGGTTCTTCCGGCTGCCGATCGTGCGCGGCGTGATCGCGCTCGGCGAGTCGCTCGCGATCGGCTTCCGCGCGCTCGCCATCTCCGCCAACTACGCGGCGCAGCAGGAGAGCGACGAGGACGGCGAGGTCTCGACGGAGCTCACACGCGGCCAGCTGATCCTGGCGTTCGCCGTCGCGATCGTGTTCGCGCTCCTGCTTTTCAAGGTCACGCCGGCGCTCCTGACGAACTGGCTGCCGATCGACGACACCGGCGCCTTCGTGGTCATCGAGGGACTGATCCGCGTGACGATCTTCGTGCTCTACCTGGCCGTCATCTCCCTGCTGCCGGACCTGCGGCGCGTGTTCCAGTACCACGCGGCGGAGCACAAGGTGATCAACGCCTACGAGGCCGGGGAGGAGCTGACGCCGGAGAAGGTGCAGCGCTTCAGCCTCATCCACCCGCGCTGCGGCACCGCGTTCCTGCTCTGGGTGATGGTGATCGCCATCTTCGTCTTCGCGTTCTTCGGGCGGCCCGCGTGGCACTGGCTGATCGTGAGCCGGATCCTGCTGCTTCCCCTGATCGCCGGGATCGCCTACGAGCTGATCCGCTTCGCGGGCAAGCACACCGACAACCGCGTGCTGATGACCCTGCTCGCGCCCGGGCTCTGGCTCCAGCGGCTCACGACCCGCGAGCCGTCCCTCGACCAGATCGAGGTCTCGATCCGCGCGCTCCGCGAGGTGCTCCACCTCGAGGGTCGCCTCGGCCCCAAGGAGCGCACCGTCGAAGTGATGGCCTAAAGCACGGGGGAACCCCTGGTTCCCCCGTGAGCGCCCTCCTTGCCGGCGTGGTCGCCTGTCAGCCGTTTCAGGAGCCGCCGTTTGCTGTGTTTCGGAGGTTGTCTCCTCTCCGTGGTGAGCCTCCCGCCGGGCTGAGCCCGGCTCCGGCGGCAATTCGCAGCGGCTTCAGTCGCGTGCATCAAGCGATGGCCCCGTCGCGCTCCGCTCCCAGCCGCTGGACGAGGAAGCCCCCGAACAGGAGCACCGCGCCGACGGCGAGGAACGAGAACGCGCGCGTTATCGAGCTCAGGAAGGCCAGGTCGTAGAGGAACAGCTTCGCGAGGGCGAGGCCGAAGAGGGCGAAGCCGGCCAGCCGTAGCCACTGCGTGCCCCGGCGGAGGCCGGCCCAGAGCGCGACGAGCCCGATCGCGCCCCAGAACGCGCTCACTCCGGAGTGACCGCGCTGGAAGTCGGTGGCGACGCTCCCGTCCCCGACCAGCTCGGCCAGGCCGAGGATGGCCAGCGAGCCGGCGTAGATCCCCAGGAGCGCGGTGGCGCCGAAGGCCGTCCGGCGCCACTCGCGATCGGCCCGCGAGAAGTAGCCGAAGGCGGCCGCGGCGGCGAGAGTGAGGAGGAGAGCAGGCACGCCGTCCTCGGGATGCCGGTTCGACTCGAACAGGTCGCTCGGCGGAGCCTCGAGGCCGAGCGTGTGCAGTGCCGCGAGCCCGAGGAACGCAGCCGATGCGAGCTCGAGCCTTGGCTCGCCGACGCGATTGGCGAGCACTGCAATCCCGGCGGCGGCCGCCGCCCAGGCGAGGACGAGCCACGTGTCCGACAGGAGCTCGGACGCCGCCCAGCCCGCGACGGCGAACGCCGGTGCCCAGAACACGGTGCTCAGGTCGCGGTCGCGGCGCACGAGCACGGCCACCGAGCCGTACAACGCCGCGAGCCCGAGCAGAACGAAGCTCTCGGTGTTTCCGTCCAGCAGCTGCAGGACGCCGGCGACCTCGAGCCCGACGCTCGCCAGCACGAAGCCGGCGACGACCGCGAAGGCCGGCTCCTCGGCGAGCGACAGCCGGTCGACGAGCGCGCCGGCCCCGAGCGCGGCGCCCGCGACGAGGAACGCGTAGCCGCGTGGCTCGTCGCCGAGCGAGAGATCGAAGAAGACGGCCTCGAGCAGGACGGCGCCGAGCCAGGCCAGGCCGCCGATGCGGATCTGCGTCGACGACAGGCGGTGGCCGAGCACCAGCGCGCCGAGGGCGGCGAGCCCCCAGAGGCCGGTGACGCCGACGTGCGCCCACTCGAACGCCTCGTGAACGCTCCCGTCCTGCGGCCCGAGCCACTGCCCGAGCTGCAGCACGCCGAGCGAGGCCGCGTAGAGCGCGGCGAGCGCGGCCGTCCAGCCCGTCAGCGCCCGCCACAGTGGCTG
>JBKPFP010000482.1:0-1950 GCA_046744435.1 Actinomycetota bacterium
CCGCCGAGCTTCCCCCACCAGGGGAGCCCGCGGAAGTCGTCGATTACGCCGAGGGTCGTGGCGACGGCGCCGCCGAGCAGGATGCCGCGGTACGGGCCGTCGAGCGCGAGGAAGGCGAGGGCTGGGACGAAGATCCCGAGAAAGATCGCGATGCCGCCGAGGCGCGGCACCGGGCGCAGGTGGATGCGGCGCGTCTCACCCGGCTCGTCGACGACGCCGAGGATGCGCGCGAAACGCCCGACCGCGGGCGTGAGGACGAGGACGATGCCGAGCGCGAGCAGGAAGCCCCAGACGACCTCCGGGTTCTCGCGCAGGTTGTCCCACATCTAAGGCACCGCTTGCGGCGCCGACCTCAGGAAGCGCGGGCTCCGCCCGGGGTCCCGTCTGAACTGACTGGTCGACCCAATCGACTTCATACCAAACAGACTCCCAGGCTACGTTACTTCGTGCCGTACAGCCTGTCGCCTGCGTCGCCGAGGCCGGGGACGATGTAGCCGCGCTCGTTCAGCTCGCGGTCGACGGCTGCGCAAAACACCGGCACGTCTGGGTGGTCGCGATGCAGGCGCTCGATGCCCTCCGGCGCCGCGACGAGGCAGATCAGCCGCACGGACCGAGCCCCGGCCCGCTTCACCGAGGCGACCGCGGCGGCGGACGAGTTGCCGGTCGCGAGCATCGGATCGAGCACGATCGCGTCGCGGACGCCGAGGTCGCTCGGCAGCTTGACGTAGTACTCGATCGGCTCGAGCGTCGCCTCGTCCCGGAACAGCCCGATGAAGCCGACGCGCGCGCCGGAGACGAGCTCGAGGAAGCCGTCGAGCATCCCGATCCCCGCGCGCAGCACCGGGCAGACGGCGACCTTCTTGCCCGAGATGCGTTCGACCTCGGTCCACTCGAGAGGCGTCTCGACGCGGACCGTCTCCGTCGGCAGGTCCTTCGTCGCCTCGTAGGTGAGCAGCGCAGTCAGCTCGTGAACGAGCCGGCGGAAGTCGCCGGTCGACGTGCGCTTGTCGCGGAGGTAGGAGAGCTTGTGCCTGACGAGGGGGTGGTCGACCTCGACGACGACCCTCGTCGGCGCCTCGACGGTCCCGCGATCCGTCACGCCTCGTACGTGGGGTAGCCGCGGAAGCCGGGATAGAGGGGCCGCTTGGCGCAGAGCGTCTCGCTCCGGGCCGCGAGCGCGGGCAGGTCGGGCGAGTCGCCGAGCGCGGCGACGATGATCCTGCCGACCTCACGAAAGTCCTCCTCGTCGAACCCGCGCATCGTCGCGGCGGGAGTTCCGATGCGGACGCCAGAGGCGACCGTCGGCGGCCGCTCGTCGAACGGCACCGTGTTGCGGTTCACGGTCAGCTTCACCTCGGCGAGGCGCTCCTCCGCGTCCTTCCCGGTCCAGTCCGTCCTGCGCAGGTCGACCTGGAGGAGATGCGTGTCGGTGCCGCCGGTGAGGACGTCGAGCCCGTCTTCCTGCAGCGTCTCCGCGAGTGCGTCCGCGTTCGCGCGAACCTGCGTCTGGTAGTCGCGGAAGGCCTCCGTCGAGGCGATCCGGAAGCACGAGGCCTTCGCGGCGATCGCGTGGCAGAGCGGGCCGCCCTGCATCCCGGGGAAGACCGCGCGGTCGACGGCCTGCGCGTGCTCCTCCTTGCAGAGGATGAAGCCGGAGCGAGGGCCGGCGAGCGTCTTGTGCGTCGTCGACGTCACGAAGTCGCAGTGCGGGACCGGGTTCGGATGCAGCCCCGCGGCGACGAGGCCGGCGAAGTGGGCCATGTCGCAGAGCAGGAGCGCCTCGACCTCGTCCGCGATCACGCGGAAGCGGTCGGCCTCGACCGTGCGCGGGTACGCCGAGCCGCCGCAGATGATCAGCTTCGGGCGGTACTGCTTCGCGAGCTCGAGTACGTCGTCGTAGTCGACGACGTTCGTCTCGCGGCTGACGCCGTAGTGGGCGATCGTGTAGAG
>JBKPFP010000177.1:0-1984 GCA_046744435.1 Actinomycetota bacterium
TACGCGGACAACTGCCTCGTCAACGCGATGTGCGTCGGCCTGCTCCCGGTCGACCGCGTCAAGCGCGCGCAGGCCGAGGGCCCTGGCAACGTCGTCTTCCTCTACGGAGCGACGACCGGCCGCGACGGGATCGGCGGCGCGAGCGTCCTCGCCAGCCAGGAGCTCGATGACGAGGCTGCGGAGAAGCGGCCCTCCGTGCAGATCGGCGACCCGTTTACCGGCAAGAAGCTGATCGAGGTCTCGGCCGAGCTCGTCGAGCGCGGCCTCGTCGAGTCGCTGCAGGACCTCGGCGCGGCCGGCCTCGCCTCCTCGCTCTCGGAGATGGCGCGCGGCGGCGGCGGCATCGACGTCCAGCTCGACCGCGTCCCGCTCCGCGAGGAGGAGATGGAGCCCTGGGAGATCATGATCTCGGAGAGCCAGGAGCGGATGGTCGCCGTCGTCCGCCCCGAGCAGCTCGCGGCAGTCGAGGAGGTCTGCGAGCGCTGGGAGCTGAACCACGCGCCCATCGGCCAGGTGTCCGACACCGGGGAGCTGCGCGCCTACTTCGAGGGCGAGACCGTCGGCGCGATCCCGGCCGCACTGCTCACCGACGAGGCCCCGCGCTACGACGCGCCCCGCAAGCCTCGCCCGCGAGCCGAGCCGGCAACGCCGCCGCAAGGCCCGCCTCCAAGCCGGGCGCTGCTCGAGCTCCTCGCCACCCCGAACCTGCGCAGCCGGGCCTGGGTCTACCGGCGCTACGACCACCTCGTCGGCTCGCGCACGGTGCGCCGACCCGGTCTCGACGCCGCCGTCCTGCGCCTGAGACCGTCGTTCCGCGGCCTCGCAGTCTCGCTCGACGGCGCCGGCCGCATCGCGCGGCTCGACCCGCACACCGGCGGCGCGCTGGCCGTGCTCGAGTCGGCGCGCAACGTCGCCTGCACGGGCGCCGAGCCGTTCGCGGTCACCGACTGCCTCAACTTCGGCAACCCCGAGAAACCCGAGGTCGCCTGGGAGCTCGCGGAGGCGATCGAGGGCATGGCCGCGGCTTGCGAGGCGCTCGCGATCCCGGTCGTGTCCGGCAACGTCTCGCTCTACAACGAGACGGGCGGGCGCGCGATCCACCCCACGCCGGTCGTCGGCTGCGTCGGCCTCCTTCCAGACGTGCGCCGCGTCCCGGCCACGTGGCGCGAGGGTGACGCGATCCTGCTCGCGGGCGCGCCACAGCTCTCGCTCGACGGCTCCGAGTACCAGGCGCTCTACGCCGAGCCGGCCGGGCAGCCCGCGCCGGTCGACCTGACCGCAGAGGCCGCGCTCATCATCGGGATCCGCGAAGCAGCCCCATCCTGCTCGCTCGTCCACGATGCCGCCGAGGGCGGCCTCGCCGTCTGCCTCGCGGAGTCCGCACTCGTGAGCGGGATCGGCGCCGAGCTCGACCTCCCGGACGACCCTGTTGCGCTCTTCGGCGAGGGCGGCGGTCAGGTCGTGCTCGCGTGTGCGCCGGCCGCAATTTCCGAGCTTTCGCTTCCGACCACCCGGATCGGATCCGTCGGCGGCGCTAGTGTGCTCGGCGTCCCGATCGAGGAACTGCGGCAGGCCTGGGAGGTCCCCTGATGTGCGGCGTTTTCGGCATCCGCGCACCCGAGCGTGACGTCGCCCGCGTCACGTACTTCGGCCTGTTCGCGCTCCAGCACCGCGGCCAGGAGTCGGCCGGGATCGCCGTCTCCGACCGGGGCCGCCTGACCGTCCTGCGCGACATGGGCCTCGTCGCCCAGGTCTTCACCGAGCCGAACCTCCGCGGCCTGCAGGGAGACGTCGCCATCGGGCACACGCGCTACTCGACGACCGGCTCGTCGCAGTGGACGAACGCGCAGCCGATCGTGCAGCACGGCCGCACGCGGACGGTCACGCTCGGGCACAACGGCAACCTGACGAACGCCGAGCAGCTGCGCGCGGAGCTGGCAGGCGAGGGAGTCCGGCTCGGCTCGACCTCGGACACGGAGCTGAT
>JBKPFP010000116.1:0-3903 GCA_046744435.1 Actinomycetota bacterium
ACGCGACTCGTGCACGCGCTCGAGGCGCAGTTCCCGGATCAGCCGTTCGAGGAGGTGCGCCACCCGCAGGTGGAGACGGTCGAGCACCTCGAGCTCGCCGTCAAACGCGCGCGGGGGCGACCCGCGGTCGTCGTCTACACGCTCGTGGAGCCCGAGCTGCGCGAGGAGATGCGCCGGCTCTGCCGCCGGGCGCGGCTCCACTACTGCGACCTGCTCGGCCATCCGATCGAGGCCGTGGCCAAGGTCTCGGGCGTGGCCGCGAGGATGGAGCGCGGCTCGCGCCACCCGCTCGACGAGTCGTACTTCAAGCGCATGGAGGCAATCGAGTTCGCGGTCAAGTACGACGACGGGATGGGCGGGGGGCTGTTCGACGCGGACGTCGTCCTCGTGGGCGTGTCCCGCACGTCCAAGACTCCGCTGTCCATGTACCTCGGCTACCTCGGCTGGAAGGCCGCGAACGTGCCGATCGTGAAGGGCATCGGCCCGCCGCAGGAGCTGTTCGACATCGAGCCGGCGAAGATCGTCGGCCTGACGATCGACGCGAAGCGCCTCGAGGAGATCCGCCGCGACCGCGCGCGGCGGATGGGCGGCTCGAACAACAAGTACGCGAAGCTGCTCGAGATCTACGACGAGCTCGAGGAGGCGTCGACCGTCCACCGCCGCCTCGGCTGCCCGGTGATCGACACGACGGAGCTCTCGATCGAGGAGACCGCCGCGCGCGTCATCCGCATGGTCGAGCAGCGGCGGGCAGAGCTCGCCGCCACGTAGCTACCACGTCTCGAAGGTCTTCCAGCCGCGGTTGAACGCCGCTCCCGGAAGTACAGGCGCACACCAGGTATAGGCGCCGTTCGGGCTGCACGCCTTCGCGGCCGTGCCGCCGTCGCCGTAGGCGCCCTGGATCGCCTGCGCAAGCCGCGTCGCCAGCTGCGCGGTCTCTCCGGCCGAGGCACCCCGTGGCGACTGGTTCCAGGCGAAGCCGACCCGACCGTCCGGGTAGGGCCGAGGCCCCGCCCACGCGCGCGCCGAGTAGACCTCGAGCGACACGAACTTCAGCATCGTGTCCAGCGGGATCGTGTTCTGGCCGTAGCCCTTGGCGTCGCGCCAGTACGCGGTCAAGATCGGCGTCCAGGTCCGGTCGAAGAGCGCCCGCGCCGCCGCTGCTGTCCCCGGCCCTGCGAACGCAAGTTTCGCGATGTGCTGCGAGAAGTCGTTGATCGCCGTCGAGCGCGCGGCGATCCGCACCCGGCCCGGGACGCACACCAGCGAGCACGACGGGTAGACCTCCTGGCCCCACCACGCGACGTGCGGCGAGATCGCCGTCCAGAAGGCCGCGTCCTGCAGCCAGCCGCGGAGCGACGCCTTGTAGGGCCCGAAGTTCCGCATCGACTGGCCGACTCCCACGATGAGCACGGCCCCTGCCGACGGCGCCGACCCCGGAGGCCCCGTGTAGAGGCCGCGGATCAGGTCGGCCGCCCGCTGCCGGGTCTCGGTGCGGGAGCGGATCGTCGAGGGCAGCTCGTTGATCGCCCACGTCTCGCCGCGCCTCGGGTCGTAGCCGGCCGCGGCCATCTTGCGCCGGAACGCGACGCCCTTCGCGTACCAGCTCCCGGGCTGGCGCGACCAGAACGTCCAGCTGAACTCGGCGACCGGGTGGAAGTTCGGCCCCTTGCGCCGGACGGCCTCGACCAGCCTCCGGCCGCGCGGCGTGATCTTGTCGCTGATCGGCGGCAGCACGACGTAGTACTGGGCGCACGGCGTTTGGTTGGCCGCCAGCGCGTCCAGGAGCGGCTGCCAGCCGCGCGGGTTGTAGGTCAGCACCTGCGCCTGGTTCGGGCATGCGGCGCGCGCCGAAGGTGCGGACGCGCCTGGCAACGCGTACGCCCCAGCCGCGAGCGCCAGCGCCAAGACCAGCACGATCCGCACGACTAGTACGTCCCCCACGAGGCGATACTGCAAACGATGCCCGCTCCCAAGGAACCCGTCCCGCTCTGGCGCTGGATGATCTGGTGGATCCTCCTGGGCGCCGCGGTCATCGTCTTCTACGTGCTGCTCACGCCGATCTGGCTCGGCCTGCGCGGGCTCGCCCGCCTCGCCGACCTGAGGCGCCGCGCCGAAGGCTCCTGAGCTGCGGCCCGAGCGCCTGCTTGCCGTGCAGGACCGGCTCGAAGAGGTCGCCGACCCGCGCGACGCGCTCGAGCACGACCGGCATCGTGAAGTCCCGGAAGTCGAGGTCCGGCGTCAACTCCTCCCAGCGCAGCGGCGTCGAGACCGGCGCGCCCGGCCGCGGGCGCACCGAGTAGACGGACGCGATCGTCTTGCCCCAGCCGTTCTGGCGGTGGTCGACGAGGATGCCCTCGCGCTTCTTCTTCAGCCACTCCGTGGTGACGAGCCCGGGATGCTCCTCAGCGAGGCCGTTCGAGACGAGCTCGGCGAAGTCGTAGGCGTCCTCGAAGGTCGAGCGTCGCGCGATCGGGACGAGCACGTGGATGCCGGTCGAGCCGCTCGTCTTCACGTGTGACTCGAGGTCGAGCTCCTTCAGACGCTCGCGAATCAAGTGCGCGACCTCGATCGCCTCGGGCCACATGCCCTCGGGCGGGTCGAGGTCGAAGAGCACGAAGTCCGGCCGGTGCGGCTTGTCCACTCGGGAGTACCACGCGTTCATGTCGATGCAGTGCATCTGCACGGTCCAGAGCAAGGTCGGCTCGTCGTTGACGAGGACGAAGTCGACGAGCCGCGAGCCGCCCTCACGCGGATGGGTCCGGAAGCGCCGGGTCTTGACCCATGAGGGCATGCCCTTCGGGGCCTGCTTCTGGAAGAAAGAGCCGCCGCGGATCCCCTCCCGCCAGCGCTTCATGGTGAACGGCCGGTTCTTGAGATGCGGCACGAGTACGGGTGCGATCTGGCCGTAGTAGTCGAACAGGTCGCCCTTCGTGACCCCGTCCTCCGGGAAGAGCACGCGGTCGCCGCTAGTCAGCTGCACGTCTTTTCCGGCCACGAGCGGGAGTATTGCGGCTGGGTAGCTCGTCGACGCCATGATCCGGTTGGCCATTCAGGCGTCGCGGAATCGTCTCGGCTGTCCGAAACGGACAGTACGGTCCGGCGACCATGCGCCTCGTCGTCGCTCGCTGCGAGGTTCGCTACACGGGCCGCCTGAACGCGACGCTGCCGGAAGCGACCCGGCTCCTCGTCTTCAAGGCCGACGGCTCGGTGCTCGTCCACGACGACGCAGGCGCGTACAAGCCGTTGAACTGGATGACGGCGCCGTGCGTCATCGAGGAGTCCGAAGGCTCGATCGTCGTACGGAAGCATGCGGGCAAGTCCGAGGACCGCCTCGAGATCCGCTTCGCCGAGATCCTCAGCGACGTGACCCACGACATGGGCGAGTCCGTCGCGCTGCAGAAAGACGGGGTGGAGCGCCATCTCCAGGAGGCGCTGGCGGCGCAGCCGGGTGCGCTCGAGGACGGTCTCCGGCTCGTGCGTCGCGAGTGGTCGACCGACATCGGGCCGGTCGACCTCATGTGCCGCGATCAGGGCGACGGCTGGGTTGCCGTCGAGGTGAAGCGCGTCGCGACGATCGACGCTGTCGAGCAGCTCTCGCGCTACCTCGAGCGCATCGACGGCGACTGTCGCGGCGTTCTGGCGGCCGAGATCGTCAAACCGCAGGCGCGGGTGCTCGCCGAAGCGCGCGGAATCCGGTGCGTCGAGGTCGACCTCGCCGTCCTGCGCGGTGAGCGACAGCCGGACCTGACGCTCTTCGCGTGACGCAGCGCCGCTAGGCCTGCGCTCGGTAGTTCAGGTACACGCCTATGGGAAGATTCTCCTGATGTCCACGACGGCGACCCGCTACGTCTACGACTTCGACGAGCAGGCCGAGGGAGGACGCGACCTGCTCGGCGGTAAGGG
>JBKPFP010000075.1:0-1040 GCA_046744435.1 Actinomycetota bacterium
AAGCTGATCGAGGCTGTCCGCGGGATCGACTTCGAGGTCGGCGAAGGTGAGCTGTTCGGGTTGCTGGGGCCGAACGGCGCCGGCAAGACGACCACGATCAAGATGCTGATCACGCTGCTGATCCCGACGAGCGGCACGGCGAGCGTGCTCGGCTACGACGTCGTGAAGGACGCGCGGGAGGTGCGGAAGCGGATCGGCTACGTCTTCGGCGGCGAGCGCGGCGTGTACGAGCGGCTCTCCGGCTACGACAACCTGCGCTACTTCGCCGAGCTCTACGGCGTGCCCCCTCGGGAGATTCGCCCGCGCATCGACGCACTGCTCGAGCTCGTCGGCTTGAAGGGGAGGGAGCAGGAGCGGGCCGAGGGTTACTCCCGCGGGATGAAACAGCGGCTGCACATCGCGCGCGGCCTCCTCCACGACCCGCCGGTCGTCTTCCTCGACGAGCCGACAATCGGGCTCGACCCCGTTGGCGCGAGGGAGCTCCGCTCGACCATCGCCTCGCTCGCCGAGGCGGGCAAGACGATTCTCCTCACGACCCACTACATGTTCGAGGCCGACGCGCTCTGCGACCGCATCGCCGTCATCAACCGAGGCGAGATCGTCGCGCAGGGCACGCCAGCCGATCTCAAGCGCGACGTTGCGCAGGGGACAGTGGTCGAAGTCGAGGTGTTCGGTATCCCCGAAGGGACGGTCGAGCGCGTGCGCAGTCTCTCGGGCGTCCAGTCGGTGTCGGTCGAGGAGCGCGAGCAAGCCCAGCTGCTGCTCGTGCAGACGCGTGCCGGCGTCGAGCTCACGCAGGCGATCCTCGGCCAGCTCGATGGGGCAAACGTCGGTCGGATCTCCCGCCGGGAACCTTCGCTCGAAGACGCCTACGTCACGCTGGTCGCCGAAGAGTGAGGACGCTCCGCCTGATCTGGGTTGGCTGGAAGTTCCACGTGAAGAGCCTGACGCTGTCGGGGTTCTTCATCCTCACTTCCGTTATCCAGCCAATCATCTTTGCCTCGCTCGCCTACCTCCTGTTCCGCATCGGAGCCCGCGAA
>JBKPFP010000003.1:0-1122 GCA_046744435.1 Actinomycetota bacterium
GACGATCTCGACGTCGCCCTCGCGTGCCTCGAGCCGGAACGGCGCGCGGTCAAGCCGTAGGCCGTCGTGCTCGCTTGTGACTCCGAGCGCCTGGCAAAGGCGACCCGGGCCGGCGCAGAGCACGCGCGGCTCGTCGCGGCCGCGGCGCGCTCGCATCTCGTCGAGCCCGTCGGTCGGCTCGAGCGCGCGGAGCAGCACCGCGCTCGCGACGCCCTCGCCCTCGCAGACGAGGTTCAGGCACCAGTGGATCCCGTACGAGCGGTAGACATATGCGTGCCCCGGCGGGCCGAACATCGACGCGTTGCGCTCCGTGCGTCCGCGATAGCCGTGCGCCGCGGGGTCCTCGTGGTCGTAGGCCTCGACCTCGACGATCAGGCCGCCGACCCCGTCGACGAGCAGCTTGGCGCCGACGAGCTTCGGCGCCACCTCGTGCACGCTCCGCGCGAAAAAGTCCTTGCCGATGCTCACTCGTCCGAGGGCCTCCTGGCGTCGTAGCGAACGAGGGCCGGGATCAAGATCGCGGTCAGGGCGGTGCCGGCGACGCTGAGCAGGCCGCCGGACACGATCGAGGCACGAATGCTCGTCAGCTCGGCGACGATGCCGGCCTCGACGTTGCCGATCTCCGGTGCGCCTGCGACCTGGGCGAGCTCGATGCCGGAGAGGCGTCCGCGCATCGCATCGGGCGTCGCGGCGAGCAGGATGTTGCCGCGCAGGACGGCGCTGACGAAGTCCGCAGCGCCAGCAACCGCCAGGAAGACGAGCGCGAACCACACGGCCTCGGCGAAGCCGACGAGGGTGATGGCGACGCCCCAGATGGCGGCGGCGATGCACACCGCCAGACCCTGGCGCCGGACGGCGTTCATCCACCCCGAGAGAAGCGAGGCGACGAGCGCGCCGGCGAACGGCGCCGCGTACATGAGCCCGAGCACGCCCGGCCCGCCGCCGAGCTTTTCGGCGAAGGCGGGAAAGACCGACCTCGGCATGCCGAAGATCATCGCGTTCGTGTCGACGATGAAGATCCCGAGCAGCACCTTGCGGCTCATCACGTAGCGGAACCCGTCGAGGATCGATTGGAGGCTCGGACGGCCGGCGTCGGGGGACGGCGGCACCGCTGGCAGCAGC